>CAMBEF010000114.1 GCA_945865495.1 uncultured Bacteroides sp.
ATGCGGTAACGTCCCTCTTTGCGGTTCATGCATATCAGCCTTGCTGTTGCAGCAGGACGGTTATTGCAATACAGGACGAGGTGCCATGCTGCCTTAACCAATGTATCCGTCTCATCGAATTCGTTAACAAATCCCTGTTCTTCGCAAAAAACCTTGTTGCGTATAAATCTTCCGTCGTCGCCAAGTATATCGTATACTCTTGATACTATTTCCACTGTATTTCCCTCTTTGTATTTTATTAAAGATTACTGAAGATGCCAGATATCTTTATTATACTCTGATATTGTTCTGTCAGATGAAAAATATCCCGCCTTGCTGATGTTAATAAGCATCTTTGATGCCCACTCAGTTCTGTTCTCATAATCCCTGAACACTTCTTCTTTCTTGAAAATATAATCGTTCAGATCAAGAAGTGTCATGAACCAGTCTTTCTGTATAAGCTCTGCATGAAGTCTTAACAGACTGTATTTGTTGCCTATTCTTAACATCTGCGGACTTATGATAAAATCAACAAGATATCTGATTACTTCATCATTAATGTATATGTCACATGAATTATAATCACTCTTCTCATAATGTTCAATTACCTGTTCACTGCTCTCACCAAATACATATATATTGTCTTCACCTACAAGCTGTGCTATCTCTACGTTGGCTCCATCCATAGTTCCGAGCGTTACGGCACCGTTAAGCATAAACTTCATATTACCTGTGCCTGATGCTTCCTTTGATGCAAGCGATATCTGATCTGAGACATCACACGCCGGAATAATATATTCAGCCTTTGTAACATTATAATTCTCTATCATTACAACCTTAAGGTACGGACTCACATCAGGATCGTTATTAATAAGCTGCTGCAGGCAGAGTATAAGGTGTATTATATCCTTCGCTATTGTATACGCAGGCGCCGCCTTTGCTCCGAATATAACAGTTACAGGAGTTGACGGAATGTTGCCTCTTTTAATATCAAGATATTTGAATATTACATAAAGTGCATTCATCTGTTGTCTCTTATATTCGTGCAGACGCTTTACCTGAATATCAAAGATTGAATTCTCATCAATATCAATTCCCTGTGTATCAAGAATGTATTTCTTAAGGCGCCGCTTATTAGTCATCTTAACCTCAAGCAGGCGGTTAAGTACCTTCTCATCGCCGGCATACCCCGCAAGCTTTTCAAGCTGCATTGCATCCTGTCTGAAACCATCTCCTATAAGCTGTGTGATCATATCTGTCAGCGGTTCATTACAGTGTATGAGCCATCTTCTGAATGTGATTCCGTTTGTCTTGTTATTGAACTTATCATGATATATCCTATAAAAGTTATTCAGTTCTTTATTCTTAAGAATCTCCGTATGCAGATATGCGACTCCGTTAACACTGAATCCATAGTGAATATCCATATGTGCCATATGAACACGTTCATCTGAATCTATTATATAAACGCTTTCATCAGAGAATCGTTCACGCACTCTTCTGTCAAGTTCCCTTATAATAGGCACAAGCTGCGGAACCGCCTTTTCAAGATATGCAGCCGGCCATGTCTCCAGTGCTTCTGCAAGAATCGTATGATTTGTATATGCGCAGGTATGCGAAACAATATCCACAGCCTCATCAAAGCTTATTCCCCGCTGTGTAAGTATTCTTATAAGTTCCGGAATAATCATCGACGGATGTGTATCATTAATCTGTATAACCGCATATTCCGGGAGATTATGCAGATTGCATCCACGTGCCGTACACTCATCAAGAATCAGCTGCGCCGCATTGCTTACCATAAAGTACTGCTGATATATTCTGAGCAGCCTGCCTGCCTCATCGCTGTCATCAGGATAGAGAAACAGTGTCAGATTGCGCTTAATATCGTTTTTGTCAAAATCAATACCTCCGCTGTGTACTATTGCCTCCGATACTGACTCAAGGTCAAACAGATGAAGTGTATTGGTTCTGTTGTTATATCCGGTAACATCTATGTCATAAAGCCTTGAACGCACCGTTATACCGCCGCCGAACTGCACCTCGTATGAAGTACCCGTCCCGTTAAGCCAGCTTTGGGATTCTATCCACGGGTCAGGAAGTTCTTTCTGGAAATTATTGTCGAATTCCTGCCTGAACAGCCCAAGATGATAATTAAGTCCGATTCCGTCACCATTAAGTCCAAGTGTTGCAATTGAGTCAAGAAAACATGCTGCAAGCCGTCCAAGTCCTCCATTACCAAGTGAAGGTTCCGGCTCGGCATCTTCAATCTCATTAATATCCTTGCCGTTAGCTGCAAGCATCTGTTTTATTTCATCATATATTCCGAGATTAATAAGATTATTCGACAGCAGCTTGCCAATAAGAAATTCAGCCGATATATAATACAATTTTCTTTTGCTGTCTGTATTGTCATTCTTTTTACGCCCCTTTGCAAGACTCTGCACCATCTCCAGGAGAGCATAATATATCTCTTCATTAGAACAATTTCTAAGTTCCCTGCCGTAACGCATCTGACATATCTGTTGTAAATCCATACATCCTCCCATCCGCGCCGTTATCTGTGCGCATACTGATCTAATATTATCTGCACTTCATCACTATATTCAGGATGAACCGCCGCTGCTCCTGCAATATTAGCTTTGGATTCATCTATCCTGTTCTGGTTATATTTTATTCTGGCACGCAGTTTCTGTCTTCTTGTTGACAATCCATGCCTTACTTCAACCATCTCCTTAGGGTCTACAAGTGCCTTGACCTGTGCAAGCCATATGTGCGGGTCATAGAGGCTCAGTGACTTAAGAATGCTTTCAAGATGTACCTCTGAATCGCTAAGCTGTTCTGTTATCCTTGCTATACGCTGCTGCTCTTTTCTTACATCAAGATACAGTTCATACTGCGAGCTCAGTTCATATGAATTCTTTACGCCGTATTTTTCACACTGATAATCAACGGTTGATGCTATATTTACGTATTTTATCTTAACCTTATTAAGGAGTACTTCTGCCCGGTTAATCTTTTTCTGAGTTATTGCGAACTGCCTTTTTGTATTCTGGAGCATCCACAGAAGGCCTATTGCTATAAGCGCCGACAGCGATATTACTATTGTAAAAAGGATACCTGCAATCTCACCCATTGCAATACTCGCTATAATAAATATACAGAATATAAAAAATAATCCTATGGCAGACATCTTGGCCATCGAAAGAACACTTTTCTGTTTTCTGATAAGGTCTCTGGCATCTGCTCTCAGTGACATCATCTCACCTTCAAGCATTCGCATATCTTTACGGACTGTCTCACAATAAGCTTCATTGTTCTGAAATTCTATAAGTGCATCCGGCATATGCGGTTCAAGTCTTTCCATTCTGAAAAATGTATGCTGCGATATTCTGTTCTCGCCTGTCCGGTATATTCTTCTGTCAACCGTAAGCTCTGCAATCTGTTCAGCGGTCTTTTCTATATCATCCCTGACATCATCAGGTGCCGCATCTATAAGCTGTATATCCGAAAAATATGATGTGACCGTATCATATTCCTCGTCCGCCATATCTATCTCATTAGATGCATCCTTTATTATATCACACTGGCTCTTTATATATGAGTGTATATCACTATCGTCAAATGATGATATATCGACACGTCCCGGTGCATTCTTCTCAAGCCTTTGGTAATATTCACTGTCAGAATCATCCGTATCTTTGGTGCTGTATCTCTCTATGTATTTATAGTCATCTTCATCATCTTCGTCGGAAATTCTCCCGTCATCAGAATCATCATAATATTCTTCTTCGAGCTCATCATCAAATTCATCCTCAAGCTCATATTCTTCATCGTCCTCATCTATCATATGTCTGAAAAAATCCAGAATTCCCATATAATCTCCATTTCCGGAACACTGTTACAGGCCTGCCGCTCATCCCGTATACCTTACATACTGCTCTTTCCAGTGTTCAATCTGTTCTCCGATACTTTTTTTGTCTTTGTTCTTATAAATATCATCAATATGCCTGTACTCATCACTGTACATGGCATTGTCCATGAGCGTCTCTATCTCTCTTCTGATAACATATTCTTCATCCGTCTGCTCATCAAGGAATTCAACCCTGCCGGAGCTTTCACTGTTGAATGCAAGTCTTCCCGCTGCCATTGCCGCCTTTTTGCAATCTTCATGTCTGCTTAGTGAATATGCTTCATTAAAACAATTCTGTGCCTGTCTGAACAGAAACATCCTTGCATATGCAACTCCCATGTTATAGCATACATCAGAGTAAAATACCACAGAAAGCGACGGATCTTTTTTCCCGTTAATAATCTGTGAATAGTTGCGTATTGCAGCATAATAACATTCATTAAGCATAAGACGGTCAGCTCTTGTTTTCAGTCTTTCATAGACATTCTGTGTATTGAGCGTTGTAAGTATTCCTCTCAGTTTCTCAATCTCATCATCTGTATAGTAATCCACATACCTTAATATGGTAAGCACCATCTCTGCAAGACCGGCTTTTTTACCTGCAAGATACTCAAGTCTGTCCGCAAGCTTCGGCTCCTTAGTCTCACTGCGGATAAATTCGATGAGCTTCGGGCATATAAAATCTGTACCAATAAGGTATACATTATTATAAATATAGTAACACAATTCCTCAAGCGAATATATTTTTATATCCATACCGCTTATATAGTATGGATTAACTGCCTCTTTTGTCCTGCATAATATAAGACCGCTCATAACACGTCCTCCGCAATCACAAATCTATGCTCCTGACAACACTTTTCCACGAAGCCTGAACAAAGCATCCAAAACCTTTATCAGTAACTGTAACCGAGCACCTGTCATCACCTTCAAATTCAAACCTGACATTAATTCTTGTAGTCTTACCGGCACGATAAGGAAAATCAGAGAAATCCACAATCTCATCATATGGCTTCTGTCCGCCCGCCGGCTGTATATGAAGTGTAATGCTGCTACAGTCATCAACTATAAAATCAACACTGCGTCCTGCATGATACCAGTTAGTACCCGCCGATGCAATTCTGAATATCTTCTTTTTGCCGCGCTCGATAATGTCCATATCTATCGTAGACGGAAGCCTGTTGCGGCATGCCACGATAACATCCCTTTGAAGAGCATTCACCTCCGTAAATGCGCATATGCACGCTCCCTTTACATATAGGTTCTGCCCGGCAAACGCCCTGTGCCTGTTACATATGCATTTTAAAAATGTATCCGGAAGCTTGGTTGTATCAAATCCCCTTCCTGTCAGATATACAGATGATGCCGCCTTTTTCCCGATAAGCTTATCCGCATCCTGCGCAAGAATGTCACTTAATATATCAAGATCGGCAGCTCCGTTGGTCTGTGCGAATTCATCCGTCAGCACACGGTTCTCGTCTTTCATATAATCCGATTCTGCAATTACCTGCTTAGAACCTATGGCTACACGGTCCATCCTGTATCCTGTAATTCCATCATATGAATAGTCAATCAGTATAACTCCATTTATCCAGAGATCCCTGTGCATTCCAAATGCATAGTATGCAAGACATTCCTCATGGCTTATGAACATCAGTGATGTGTCCGGCACTCCCGCACTGATAAATGCATCTCTGACAGCATCAACTATATGCCTCTCAAAATGCGGAATCGCAACACACACACGCTCAGCCACATTACATGCACAATATCTGTATGCCGTCTGCATAATCTCAGCCACATGCCCGGCCAGCTTATCAGGCTGCTCTGTCATCCTGTCAAGCGTATCAGGATTAGCAAGAACCATCTCTCCCGCAAACGGCACTGACTCAGGGACATTCTTAGATTTGTCGTAGAAACTCAGATGTGAATATTCATTGCATATATCTATTCCAAGTATTAAGCCATCCATATGCCCCTCCCGTTACAATAAACCTGTTAATATTAATGCTTAGGCTTAAAAAGCTCCTTTGTTATATAATCCTCAACGCAGTATTCATGCATTATTCTCTCAACAGATTCCGTATCATGTATTTCATCTGCCTTAAGCATATCATTCAGATATTCATACCTGCTGTGGGAATATCCTACATCTACCTGTCTGCATGTAAGCTGCTGTGGTTCGGTATCTGTCTTTTCTCCGTTAAGTTCCTGCGTTATATAGTACTTTATGGAATCGCCCTGGAATATTGTAAATGTCTTAACAAATATCCCCATAAATACATCCTGCATTATCTCACTTGTATAATCCGTTCCGGCTTCACTGCCATCGCGGTTATCCGGCTTATAATGTATTGTAACCCTGCTGTCAGGATTGCATCTGTATTCCACAATTGTCTTATCTGCAAGCTTATACGGAAGCAGTACCTTATCGGCAAAATCAAGAAAGAACGGAAACATCATATCTCTTGTACAGAAATATCCCAGAAGTCTCATTATGCGTTCCTTCTGCCCGTCATCAGGAAGTTCAAGCTGCGAATAATGCTTAAGCAGTGCAAGTCTTGCAAGATCATTTACATTATCGTCATACTCAAGCCTGCTTTCAATTATCCTGAATATCTTCTCATCAGCTTCACGATTCTGCATAAAATAGCCATATGCTTCATATCCTATATATGCCTCTATGACTCTTTCCTTGGCTCCCTGTTCGTAATACTCAGCAAACACTTCCTTAAGTCTCGGAGATGTACTCCGGACAAAAATCATCTGTGCAGTTATGCGTTCCTCTAATTCATAGCACTCCGTGTCGAATCCACGGCACGCATCCCATAAGGAAAGCATCTGTGAACACGTTCCGTTATATGTATTCTGGAGATATGTAAGCATCGGAGCGTCATACTTTTTTTCTTTAAATGACTGCCAGCATATCTGTGTAAGAAACGGGCTTCCCGCTTCCAGTCCGTATTCAAGCATATGTCTGCACAGCCTGTATAACCTCTTAGGACTTACTTTGCGCGTTCCATAAGCCAGTGCCGTATCATATGCCTGACTGTATAATGCATTGGCAACACACATCTCAATAAAATATGCCGACTGCTGCTCAGTCAGCTTTCTTCCTGCCAACGCAGCTGCCTTATCTGCGAATTCGTCCCCCGTATACCTGTCATGATAATACTCAATAAGTGCGTCAAGAATCTCTTTTTCAAAAGCCTCCGTAACCTTGCTGCTGTCAAGGAGATTTTCACGAAGTCCCGGTGCGTCTATACCTGTTCTGTGATACTT
>CAMBEF010000115.1 GCA_945865495.1 uncultured Bacteroides sp.
ATCAAATGTAACCTCAATCTGTGGGATTCCACGTGGAGCCGGTGCAATACCATCAAGTCTGAATTCACCAAGCTTCTTATTATCCTTAGCGAACTGTCTCTCACCCTGTACTACTACGATGTCAACTGCGCTCTGGTTATCTGCAGCTGTTGAGAATACCTGGCTCTTCTTTGTAGGAATTGTTGTATTTCTCTCAATAAGTCTTGTTGCAATACCACCCATTGTCTCAATTGAAAGTGAAAGTGGTGTAACATCAAGAAGGAGAATCTCACCTGCACCTGCATCACCTGCAAGCTTACCACCCTGGATAGATGCACCGATTGCAACACACTCATCAGGGTTAAGGCTCTTATTAGGCTCCTTACCTGTAAGCTGGCGAACCTTATCCTGTACTGCTGGAATACGTGTTGAACCACCAACAAGAAGTACCTTTGTGATATCTGCTGTTGTAAGACCTGCATCCTTAAGAGCATTCTGAACAGGGATTGCTGTTCTCTCTACAAGGTCATGTGTAAGTTCATCAAACTTAGCTCTTGTAAGTGTTATATCAAGATGCTTAGGACCCTCTGCTGTAGCTGTGATGAATGGAAGGTTAATATTAGTTGTTGTAGCACTTGACAGCTCCTTCTTAGCCTTCTCTGCCTCAACCTTAAGTCTCTGCATAGCCATCTTATCACCCGAAAGATCTACGCCTTCTGTCTTCTTGAACTCGTCAACAAGGTATTTGATAATTACATTATCAAAGTCATCACCACCAAGGTGTGTATCACCGTTAGTTGCAAGAACCTCGATTACACCATCACCAATCTCAATGATAGATACATCGAATGTACCACCACCAAGGTCATATACCATAATCTTCTGCTCGCTCTCATTATCAAGACCATAAGCAAGTGCTGCAGCTGTAGGCTCGTTGATAATTCTCTTAACATCAAGACCTGCAATCTTACCTGCATCCTTAGTTGCCTGTCTCTGAGCATCGTTGAAGTAAGCAGGAACTGTGATAACAGCCTCTGTTACCTTCTCACCAAGGTAGCTCTCAGCATCTGCCTTCAGCTTCTGAAGAATCATTGCTGAAATCTCCTGTGGAGTATACTTCTTATCATCAATTGCTACCTTGTAGTCAGTACCCATATGTCTCTTAATAGAAGAAATTGTCTTCTCTGCATTAGTTACTGCCTGACGCTTAGCAGGATCACCTACAAGTCTCTCACCGTTCTTTGTAAATGCTACAACAGAAGGAGTAGTTCTGATACCCTCTGTATTAGCGATTACTACAGGCTTACCGCCTTCCATTACTGCTACACATGAATTTGTTGTACCTAAGTCAATACCAATAATCTTACCCATTGTATTATCCTCCATATTAAAATCTTTTTCTTAAATTCTATATTAATTAGCTACCTTAACCATGCTGTGTCTTACAACACTGTCGCGGTAGGTGTAACCTTTCTGGAACTCTTCAACGATTATGTTATCGCCGGCTTCCTCGTCATCAACATGCATAACTGCATTGTGATATTCAGGATTGAATTCCTTGCCCAAAGCCTCAATTGGCTTAACATCCATATCTTCAAGTGCCTTGGTAAGCTGTCTGTATACCATGTTCATTCCTTCTACGAATGCACTTCCTTTTTCTTCTTCGGTAACACTTCCAAGACCTCTCTCAAAATTATCTACTATAGGAAGAATCTTCTCTATAACGCTCTTGGCACCAACCTCATACATAGCTGACTTCTCTTTTTCTGTACGCTTTCTGAAGTTGTCGAACTCAGCCATCTGTCTTGTGAACTTATCCTTAAGTTCCTTAATGGCCTCGTCCTTAGGATCCTTCTTGGCAGACTTATCAGAAGACTTATCATCTTCCTTATCAGCACCATCTGTTGTACCTGCTGCCTCATCAGAAGCTTCATTAACATCTTCAGGTGCTTTCTTGATATCTTCAATCTCTTCTTCGATATCAATATTACCTGAATTCTTCTTCTCTTCGTCCACTTTTATTCCAACCTTTCTATGTTTTCTTGAACACTGTATCGAGCTGTGTCCTGATTGTCTGAAGCGTCTCAACAACCTTCTCATAATCCATTCTCTTAGGACCTATGATACCGATTGTACCCTTAACGCCGTCTCTCAATTCATAATTAGCTGTAACAACGCTGCAGTCCTTCATAGTCTGCACCGGCGTCTCACTTCCGATATACACCTGTATTCCCTGATTATCTTCATTCTGAAGTGAATCAGTGATAAGATCTGTCAATCTCTCTTTCTCTTCCAATGTGCATATCAGTTCGCTTGCCTTGCTTGAATCACTCAGTTCAGGGTACTTGAAAATATTCGTTGCACCGCTTGTATATATCTGAAGATCATCAGCATTACCGATTGTCTCGGCTATTGCATCTATCACGCACTTGACGAGTTCAATCTGCTCGCCTGCCTGATTCTGCATACGGCTTATTATTCCAAGATTGATTTCCTCGAGCGTCAGCCCGTTCAGAGTACTGTTCAGAAGCACATTAAGCTTCAGCAGATTCTCAGGTGAAATCTCATTCTTGATATCAATTACCTTATTCCTTATAAGGTTGCCGTCCATAACTATTACAGTAAGAATCTTATACGGTTCTAACTGTGAAAGCTGGACAAACTTGAGCTTGTTATGATGATACTGCGGTGTTGAAACCATTGTTGCATAATTGGTATCAACCGCAAGCGTCTTTGCTACATTCTGCAAAAGCTCTTCAACTCTGTCCACCTTCTCTGAAAGGAAATCCTTCATCTTCTCGACTTCCTGTTCTCTTCCGGCAAGCTCCTCTTCCTTCTCCTTAAGCATATTGTCTACATACAATCTGTAGCCCTTATCTGTCGGTATTCTTCCGGCTGATGTATGCGGCTGGATAATATATCCGAGTTCCTCAAGATCAGCCATCTCATTACGAATAGTCGCTGAACTGAGATTAAGATCCGCATACTTTGAAATTGTTCTCGAACCGACGGGCTCACCAGTCTCAAGGTAATTCTGAATTATTGCATGTAATATCTTCAGCTTGCGTTCATCCAGTTCTTCCATTGCAACCACTCCTTTTTATTTGTTAGCACTCATTGTTATGGAGTGCTAACATTTTCAATACAATTAAGATATCACTGTGATATTCATTTGTCAACACCTATAATAAAAAATTTTCCATTATATTTGAAAAATATCTGTTAACCTCGTTACTTTTTATTATAACGTCATCATCATGCGCCTGCTCCTGTGATGGTTCCCCACACACATCGATGCCTGCCGGTTCATTATTCTTAAGTATTGCATTAATATAAGAAGAAACTTCATTCAGCCTCATATCTCCCTGATCCCAGTTAGTCCTGACAATTCTCTCATCCAGAACATCCTTATCAAGTGATATATATACCCTGTGCCCTTCACCTATATATCTTTCGGCTGCATCCGCATACATGTCCGTATAGAGTTCCTCACATCCGTCAGCACTGCAGTCAAGCATATCTGCAATTTCCTGTCTTGTTATGAATGCTGCTTTTCCGCTCTCTGTAAATGCCTTAAGCTCATCTTCCAGTTCATCCGTAAGCTTTCTGTTAACGCCTATAATAAGAACCTTTTCCAGATATCTGTTATTATCAAGTACATTCTTTATCCATCCGCCGCACGATAATATATCTCCGAATGCCGGAGGCTGCATATCAGGATGATTGTCAAAGACCACCAGCGTAAACGGCTCCGTTATCTTATCCAGCCATATACTGCTGACATAATGATAATTGCCTGAATCAATATAATGAACCGCCTTTACAGGTATATTTTCAATGCGCCTCTTTATCTCAGCCACTGCGGCAGCATCACAATAGCAGTCTGTTCCCGTAATATCAGACATATCCATATATATGCTGTTATCATCATGGATAAAATCCTGTCCAATATATACATTTGAAAAATTCATAATTATGTTGCTCATATCTTCTCCATTACATACAAATGGACAGCAGCACAATAATGCATGCCACTGTCCATCTTATACATATCAGCCCGGTCTCTATGCTTCGTCTATAGCCTTGCCGATATCATGTCTCATATATTTGTTTTTAAAATCAACCCATTCAACTGCCTTGTAAGCATTAGCACGTGCTTCCTTAAGTGTATCTCCAAGAGCTGTTACACCGAGCACACGCCCTCCGTTGGTAACAACCTTGCCCTCAGCATTGAACGCTGAGCCCGCATGGAACAGATAATATCCGTCCTTACCTTTGAAGTTCTCCATTCCCGTAATCTCGAATCCCTTCTCATATGATACAGGATATCCGTCAGATGCAAGTACTACGCAGACAGCAGCTTTATCTGAGAACTTAAGATCTATCTTATCGAGTGTTCCGTCAATACATGCCTCAAACACATCAATAATATCATTCTCCATTCTTGGAAGAACAACCTGTGCCTCAGGGTCACCGAATCTTGCATTATACTCAAGTACTCTTGGTCCCTTCGGAGTAAGCATAAGGCCGAAGAAGATAACGCCCTTGAAAGGTCTTCCCTCCGCCTTCATGGCATCTACAGTTGCCTGATAGATGTGTGCCTTACAGAAATCATCCACTTCCTTAGTATAGAAAGGACTTGGTGAGAAGTTACCCATACCACCTGTATTGAGTCCCTGATCTCCATCCTTTGCACGCTTATGATCCTGTGCGGATGACATAATCTTAATTGTATTGCCGTCAACAAATGAGAGGACTGATACCTCACGTCCTGTCATAAACTCTTCTATAACAATAGTGTTACCTGCAGAGCCAAACTTCTTATCAAGCATAAGCTCATTAACACCTTCCATAGCTTCTTCCTTAGTCTGGCAGATAAGAACACCCTTACCAAGTGCAAGTCCGTCAGCCTTGAGAACTATAGGATACTCAGATGTTTCGAGATACTTCTTAGCTTCTTCTGCTGATGTAAATGTCTCATATGCAGCAGTAGGAATGTTATACTTCTTCATAAGATCCTTGGAAAATGCCTTAGAACCCTCAAGTATTGCCGCATTCTTGCGTGGCCCGAATACTCTTAATCCTTCTGCCTCAAATGCATCTACAATTCCGCCAACAAGTGGATCATCCATTCCGACTACAGTCAGGTCAATGGCATTATCTTTTGCAAACTTTACAAGCTTGTCAAATTCCATTGCCTTAATATTAACGCACTCTGCAATCTCAGCTATTCCTGCATTGCCGGGTGCACAATATATCTTATCAACACGGCTGCTCTGTGCAGCCTTCCATGCTATCGCATGCTCACGTCCGCCGCTGCCAATAATAAGTACCTTCATTATGCTCTCCTTTATCAGTGTATTCTCCCATTGGCAATCATATCAATTGCCTGAGGAAGTATCTTCCACTCAGCCTGTTCCATTACTCTTCTCTGCAGAGTCTGTGGAGTATCATTCTCCAATACGTCTACAGCCTTCTGAAGAATTATACGTCCGGTATCCATTCCTTCATCTACAAAATGAACTGTCGCACCCGTAACCTTAACCCCCTTTGCCAGTGCAGCCTCGTGAACCTTAAGTCCGTAGAATCCCACACCACAGAAAGACGGTATAAGTGACGGATGAATATTTATTATTCTGTGATTGTACTGATGAACCATCTCCTCAGGAATCTTTACAAGGAATCCTGCAAGAACAACCAGATCCACATTATAAGAATTAACCTTATTAAGAAGTTCCCTGTTGAATGTATCGCGGTCCTCATAATCCTTAGGTGATACACATACAGCCTCTATACCATTCTCACGTGCTCTTGTAAGCGCATATGCATTGGCATTATTGCTTATTACAACAGCAATCTCCGTATTGGTGATAGTTCCTGCCTTAATTGCATCTATAATTGCCTGAAGGTTAGTCCCGCCTCCTGACACCATAACTGCTATTCTCATATTAATCCTCATTCCTGCACAGCCTATTGTGCATCTCAAATTTGTGCGCAAGCACAAATCCTGCGTGTGAAAAATCAGAGATTTATCACACTATTCAATTATTAAACCAGAGTTACACCCTTCTCGCCAGCTTCTACCTGTCCGATAACATATCCCTTCTCGCCAGCCTTTTCAACTGCTGCAAGCACTGTGTCAACATCCTTTGAATCAACTGCAAGTACCATACCGATACCCATGTTGAATGTATTGTACATAATCTTCTCTTCGATATCGCCATCTGTAGCAAGCATTCTGAATATTGCAGGTACCTCATAGCTGTCCTTCTTAATTACAGCACGTACGCCATCATGAAGCATTCTAGGAACATTCTCATAGAAACCGCCACCTGTAATATGGCTGCATCCCTTAACTCTTACGCCTGCATTCTTAATCTCACGGAGAGTCTTAACATATATCTTTGTAGGAGCAAGAAGCGCCTCTCCAAGAGTCTTTCCAAGGCTGTCATAATATGTATTAAGTGACTCCTCTGTCATTGTAAATACACTTCTTACAAGAGAGAAACCATTGCTGTGAACACCTGATGATGCAATACCCACAAGAGTATCTCCCGGCTTAATATCTGCCCCTGTAATAAGATCCTTCTCATCAACAACACCTACTGCAAATCCTGCAAGGTCATATTCATCAGCAGGATAGAAGCCCGGCATCTCTGCTGTCTCACCACCGATAAGTGCTGCATCAGACTGGATGCATCCTTCTGCTACACCCTTAACTATATTAGCAATCTTCTCAGGCTCATTCTTGCCACATGCTATGTAATCAAGGAAGAAAAGCGGTTCACCGCCTGCACATGCAATATCATTCACGCACATTGCAACACAGTCGATACCTACTGTATCATGCTTGTCCATAAGAAATGCAACCTTAAGCTTTGTACCTACGCCATCTGTTCCCGATACAAGTGTAGGCTTCTCCATATCCTTGAACTTCTCCATAGAAAATGCTCCTGAGAATCCTCCAAGATTAGTAAGCACCTCTGGTCTCATTGTCTTCTTAACATGCTCCTTCATGAGCTCTACTGACTTATAACCGGCCTCAATATCAACGCCTGCCTTCTTGTAATCCATCTTCTTCTCCATTCCGCGGCTGTTCCGCACTGTTATTTCGCTGTTTGTTGTTTGCTTTCTGCTATATTGATATTATTTATAAAAGCATTACTTATTCATATATGCCTTATAGCCTACT
>CAMBEF010000116.1 GCA_945865495.1 uncultured Bacteroides sp.
CTCTGATGAAGTCCTATGCTCGGCTCATCAAGAATATACGCGACACCGACAAGTCCCGAACCTATCTGCGTTGCAAGTCGTATTCTCTGAGCCTCTCCGCCGGACAGAGTGCCCGTTGCACGGCTTAAGCTCAGATAATCAAGTCCTACATCAATAAGGAACTGTATTCTTGCCTTAATCTCTCTGAGCACCTGCTCTCCGATTGCAAGCTGGAAGTTTGATAACTTCATATTATCAAGAAAATCCTTAAGCTTCGCGATAGACATATCTGTTATCTCAAATATATTCTTATCACCTACAGTAACCGCAAGCGACTCCTTCTTAAGCCTCTGTCCGTGGCACTCCGAACATGGTGTTATACGCATGAACTGCTCATACTCCTGCTTGGTTGTCTCAGATGCAGTCTCCCTGTAACGTCTCTCAACATTCTTAATAAGTCCTTCAAATGCCACATCATAGACACCGACACCTCTCTGTCCCCTGTAATGTACCTGTACGGTATGACCTTTTGTTCCATGGATAATAATATCCTTTATGTCATCAGGGTAATCCTTGAACGGCGTATCAACCGAGAAACCATACTCCTTGGCAAGCGCATCAATTATCGCTCTCGTATAGCTTGTCTTATCCGTTACAGACTGCCAGCCAAGCACTACTATCGCACCTTCACTTATCGAAAGTCGCTTATCCGGAATCATAAGGTCTACGTCGAATTCCATCTTGTATCCGAGTCCGAAACATACCGGACACGCGCCGAACGGATTATTGAATGAGAAGCTTCTCGGCTCTACTTCATCTATGCTTATTCCGCAGTCAGGGCATGAAAAGCTCTGGCTGAAATGCATCTCCTCTCCTCCTATGACATCAATAGTCATAAGTCCGTCTGCCAGCTTAAGTGCCGTCTCTATTGAATCAGTCAGTCTCTTCTGTATTCCGTCCCTTACAGACAGTCTGTCCACAATAATATCAATATTATGCTTCTTATTCTTATCGAGCTTAATCTCATCAGTAAGCTCATACATACTTCCATCTACATTAACGCGCACATATCCGCTCTTCTTGGCCTGCTCAAAAAGCTTTACGTGTTCACCCTTACGTCCTCTTACAACAGGTGCAAGCACCTGAATCTTAGTACGCTCCGGAAGTGCCATTATCTGATCTGCCATCTGGTCAACCGTCTGCTTACGTATCTCACGTCCGCACTTAGGGCAGTGCGGTATTCCTGCGCGTGCATACAGGAGTCTGAAATAATCATATATCTCTGTAACTGTTCCAACCGTAGACCTTGGATTGCGGTTAGTTGACTTCTGGTCTATTGATATTGCCGGTGACAGTCCTTCAATGCTCTCAACGTCCGGCTTCTCCATCTGTCCGAGGAACTGTCTTGCATACGAAGACAATGACTCCATATATCTTCTCTGTCCCTCTGCATATATCGTATCAAATGCAAGTGAGCTCTTGCCCGAGCCGCTGAGTCCCGTAAGCACTACAAGCTCATTGCGCGGTATATCCACATCTATATTCTTAAGATTATGCTCGTTAGCTCCTCTTATCTTAATATAAGTCCTGTTCAAATTACCTTTTACAGCCATTACTTTTTGTTATACACCTTTCTAATATACCTGAATGTTTCCTTTTCTCCCTTGTCCTTAAGCATATTAAGCAGAAGCTCAATATCCTTTGCCGTATCAGGATGAAGCCTGCGTGACTTCTCACGATAATAATAGTTCAGCGAATCCTCATCAGTATATGATGCCCCATTATAAATCTTGGACGCTGCCACTCTGTCACAGAACATCTCCACAACATATTTCTTCGGCATCGGAACCGGCTCTACCTGACGTGTTGTCAGGTTATAATCCGTCCAGTACTCAAAATGATGCGGGTTACGTCCTTTGTGGTGTATCCATGCAACTGAATATCCGATTGCCTCTCTCTCCGCTTCATTAGGGCTTCTTGTCCCCTGATAATATCTGGCACCCGTCATGAATTCCACAGGTGAATACTTGGACAGGTCATGTCTTAATCCCTGCCAGAATATTCCCGCCTTGAAACAATGCATCATTACCTTATGCCTGTGTCTTGTTATTGTACGAAGATGTCCGAAGAACTTCTTCGCAGTAATCTTATACCTGTCCATTAATATGTTTCCTTACCTCAATCATCTGGTCTCTGAGCTGTGCTGCCTCCTCAAAGTTAAGCTCTGCAGCAGCCCTGTGCATATTCTTCTCTATCTGTCTTGCAACCTTCTCAAGCTCCTTGCGGCTCATTGATTCATAATCCTTCTCAAGGTTCATCGTATCCTTAGGCTCAGCCGCCCTGCTTATGCTGATAAGGTCTCTTACCGCCTTCTGTATAGTCTTAGGCGTTATGTTATGTTCCTCATTATACTTCTGCTGTATTGCACGTCTTCTCTCTGTCTCGTCTATAGCCTGTCTCATCGAATCCGTAATCGTATCGGCGTACATTATTACATGTCCTTCAGAATTACGCGCCGCACGTCCGATAGTCTGTATAAGTGATGTCTCTGTTCTTAAGAAGCCTTCCTTATCGGCATCAAGTATCGCAACAAGCGTAATCTCAGGTATATCCAATCCTTCTCTCAGAAGATTGATCCCGACAAGTACATCAAATACATCAAGTCTCATGTCACGTATAATCTTGGTTCTCTCAAGCGCATCTATATCTGAATGAAGATATCTTACACGTATTCCGACCTCCTTCAGATACTTGGTAAGATCCTCTGCCATATTCTTGGTAAGTGTAGTAACCAGAACCTTATGCTTATTCTTTGTCTCTTTGTTAATCTCTGATATAAGATCATCAATCTGCCCTTCAACCGGTCTTACCGATATCTCCGGGTCAAGAAGTCCCGTAGGTCTTATAATCTGTTCCGCTCTGAGCAGCTCATGGTCTGCCTCGTACTGCGCCGGTGTCGCCGACACAAAAAGCATCTGATCTATCTTACTCTCAAACTCCTGAAAATTAAGCGGTCTGTTATCCTTTGCTGACGGAAGCCTGAATCCATAATCAACCAGCGTTGTCTTACGTGACTGGTCACCTGCATACATTCCTCTTATCTGCGGCACCGTAATATGTGACTCATCTATTATTATAAGAAAATCCTTAGGAAAATAATCAATCAGCGTATATGGCGGCATTCCCGGTGCAAGTCCCGTAAGATGTCTCGAGTAATTCTCTATTCCTGAGCAAAACCCTGTCTCCTGAAGCATCTCTATGTCAAAATTCGTGCGTTCCTCTATACGCTGCGCCTCGATAAGCTTGTCTTCACTCTTAAAATACTTAATGCGCTCCTCTAATTCCGCCTTGATTCCCGCTATAGCAGCCTCCATCTTCTCCTTCTCGACAATATAATGTGAGTTGGGAAATATTGCGACATGTTCAAGAACTGACTTAATCTCCCCGGTAAGCGTATCCACTTCCGTAATTCTGTCTACCTCATCACCGAAGAATTCCACACGTACCGCATCACCGCTCGAAGCTGACGGATATATCTCAACAACATCGCCATGCACCCTGAACGTACCGCGCTTAAAATCCATCTCATTACGCACATACTGCATATCCACAAGCTTGCGTATAATATCATCCCTGTCAACTTCCATCCCCGGTCTTAAGGACACTACCATATTACGATAATCAATAGGCGCACCAAGTCCGTATATACATGACACCGATGAAACTATAATAACATCATTGCGCTCCGACAAAGCTGCTGTTGCCGAATGTCTCAGCTTATCAATCTCATCATTGATAGATGAATCCTTGGCTATATAGGTATCACTCGAAGGGACATACGCCTCCGGCTGATAATAATCATAATAACTTACAAAATACTCAACCGCATTCTCAGGAAAGAACTCCTTCATCTCTCCGTACAGCTGTGCGGCAAGCGTCTTATTATGAGAGATAATAAGCGTCGGCTTCTGAAGCTTCTGTATTATATTCGCCATTGTAAATGTCTTGCCTGAGCCTGTTACACCAACAAGTGTCTGAAACTGGTTGCCTTCCATAAATCCTGCAACAAGCCTGTCTATTGCCTGCGGCTGGTCACCTGTCGGCTTATATTCACTGTGAAGTCTGAATTCCATAATAATCCCCATTCCTACGTGTGAAAAATCTTATTTTTCACACTAACGTCCTCGTACAAACATATTTCCCGATAATTCATTATATCATTCTACATTAAAAATGTACAGTAAAATCGAATAGTTGTTCTATTATATTATAATGCCAGGGGCAAAAGGTCTAAACACACATGAGCTCGCGCATAGTTGGGTGAAAGACCTTGGGACCCGCCCCGATATGAGCATAAAAGTGGGATGATAATCCCACGATATGCGAATATTGGGTAGGATTGTGGGAGTGCGAAGCACGGAACAATCCGTAGGCATCAAAGTCGGGGGCTTTTGACCCCGACATCATATTATTCCGGAATTTTATAAAAAATGGCGTGCCGCAATGAATTTTCATTTATGGCACACCATTTTCATCTTATTATTCTATTACCTGATTAAATAAAAGTTATCTTTTGGATTTCCTGTTCTTACTGCTGTATGTAATTCCTAATAATATTGCAACACTTACGGCAATCAGCACCATAAGAATTACTTTTTATCTTATAAGTCCGTACCTCTATCGGTATTCGCAACTTTAAGCTACTGATTAATCTTTTCCCTGACAACATCAACTGCCTTCTGCAGCTGGTTATCCTTAGATGCATCATATTCCGTAAGATTATTGAATTCATCTGACAATTCTTCCACGATATCAGGTGTAACACCATGTCCATGGATATCCTGTCCCTTCGGTGTAAAATACTTAGCCATCGTGTACTTTATTGCACTTCCGTCAGACATCCTTCTTATAGTCTGGACAATTCCCTTACCAAATGTCTGAGTACCGATAATCGTACCTACTCCGTAATCCTGCACTGCTCCGGCAAATATCTCAGATGCACTTGCGCTTTCACCATTAACAAGCACTGCAAGTGGAACATCTATCACATCAGGATTGCTTCCGTTATATTCCTGACGATTGCCGTATTTGTCCTCAGTATATACTATAAGCCCATCCGGAAGAATCTCATCAAGCATATCAGCAACAACATTCAGCAGTCCTCCGGGATTCGAACGTATATCAATCACAAGCCCTTTCATGCCCTGTGTCTTAAGCTGCGCATATGCTTCCTTAAACTGTTGTGCCGTAACCTTATCAAATTCACTTATCGTAATCAATCCTACCGAATCATCCAGCATCTCATACGCAACAGTCTTTATCTCTACCTTGCGTCTTGTTACCGTAAGCTCCGTAATGTCATCCGAACCATCACGCCTGATTCCGATTTTAACAGTTGTTCCCTCGTCACCTTTAATCTTAGCCACAACTGAATTCAGATCCTGATCTGCTACCGCTTCACCGTTAACAGTAACTATGACATCATTCTTGCGCATTCCCGCCTCTTTGCCGGGTGCCCCGTCATATGGCTCCACAACCAGAATTGTGCCATCATCATTCTTACGCACAACGACACCTATTCCGTAATATGCGCCATTGCTGCTCTCCTGTATCTTAGCATATTCGTCTGCAGTATAGTAGACCGTATACTTATCTCCATACGCATTAACATATGCCTTGTAAATGTCATCAAGGACTTTACTGTCATCTACATCATCAAAATAAAAATCGTTAAGTGCCTGGTCTATAAGATTGAGCTTCTGCTCAGCCTCTGTACCAATACCTGTGTTCTCGTCATATGTCTCACTCTGGATATAAATGCTTCCGTCAGTATCAGGTCTTATATATCCCTTCTTAACCGCCGCTGCAATGACAACGGCACATATTGCAAGCATTGTAAATGAACCGATAAGTAATCCCTGTATAACACCGCTTCTGTGGCGTTCCTTCTGTATTACGTTTTTTTCATTTACATTGTTATCATTATCAAAATTATCCATTACTGCCTCACTTCAAAATATAAAATCACCTATATAACCTTATCCAAAGTATGACATAGGGTTGACATATTTGCCGTTAAGTCTTACACCAAAATGCAGATGAACTCCGATTGAATTACCTGTAGTTCCCATGAGTGCTATTGTATCACCCTTCTTAACTTTGGTTCCCTCAGATACAAGCAGCTGTGAACAATGCATATAGACCGTCATAAGTCCGTTACCATGATTAATCCATATCCAGTTACCGGCCGAACTGCTGTATGTTGCAAGAGTTACAGTGCCATCATATGCTGCATATACCGGATCTCCCGACACGCCTCTCGTCTTGGCTCCTATATCCACACCCTGATGTGGTGATGACCTGTCCTCCATATCGCCGTAAGGAGATGTAATTCTCGTCGAAGGTGTCGGCCACTTGAACTTACCGCCATCGTATGTAGGAACCGTCACTGCAGGTGTTGTTCCATTCTTTTTTGCTTCCTCTGCCTTACGTCTGGCTTCTTCCTCCTGACGCTTTATCTCAGCCTCCATTGCAAGAATGGCAGCTTCCTGTTCCTTCTTGTCCTTTTCGAGCTGTGCCTGATATGCTTTGGCATCTGCGGATTTGCTGTCGAGTTTCTGGAGCTCATTCACCTTAGTGCTCTGTATGAGTGCAAGCGCCTGTTTTTGTCCTTCTACTTCTACCTGCATCTGCTCAAGTGACGTAAGATCTGCTTCAAGGAGTTCCTTAGTCTCCGCAATCTGCTGTTCCGTAGCTGCATATTGATCAAGCATCTGTCTGTCATACTCTGTAATCTTATTAATATATTCTGCCTTATTAAGAAGATCTGACATATCCTGTGCAGTTATCAGCATGTTAAGATATGATGAATCGGTTCCATTCTCATACATATATTTTATGCGGAGCTTCATTGATTCATACTGTTCCTGTGATTGCTGCTGTACAGTCTCAAGCATATCCTGTGCCTGCGTTATCTCATTTTTCTTGTCTTCTATCTGTATTCCCAGAGAATTAATATCTCCGTCTATTGAAGCAAGATTACTGTCAAGTTCCTTAATGTAGCTCTCAATATCTTTTTTATCCTTATTAAGCTGGCTTAACTGATTCTGCACATCCTGCAGCTTCTTCTCGATAGCA
>CAMBEF010000117.1 GCA_945865495.1 uncultured Bacteroides sp.
CAACTATAGGGCCGCGTCCGACATTTATCATGACTGCACTCTTTTTCATGCGGCTGAATGCATTAATATCCATAAGACCTTTTGTGTTCTCATTGAGAGGCGCGTGTATGGTTATAATATCAGATTCGGCCAGCAGTTCATCAAAATCCACACGTTTGTAATGATCATCCGAATGATGTCCCGATGTAGAATAATAGATGACATTGCATCCAAAACTTTCGGCAATCTGTGCCACCTTGCGTCCAATCGTTCCAAGTCCGATGATTCCCCATGTCATGCCATACAGTTCATGAAACGGTTCTGCAAAATACGTGAATATCGGGCAGTCTGCATATGCACCCGACTTCACATAGTCATCATAATATCTCATCTTCTCGACAAGGTAGAACATCATTGCAAATGTGTGCTGCACTACTGAATTGGTCGAATATCCCGCCACATTAGTCACCGTAATGCCACGTCCCCCGGTATATTCAAGGTCAACGTTATTGTATCCTGTCGCAGTAAGGCAGATGAGCTTAACATTCGCGGCCATCTCAAGTGTATATGCATTCATAGGCACTTTGTTGGCAATAACAATATCTGCATCCAGAGACGCAAGACGCTGTCTTGCCTCATCCGGTGTGCTCATATCAAACTTTACAAATTCTCCAAGCTCTTCAATTCTGTCCAGATTCACATCTGTTCCGACTGTAAGAGCATCAAGCATAACTATCTTCATTAATTACCACCTTCAGATATTACATTCTCTTAAGGAGTTCTTCTCTTGCTTCCTCATATCCGGGCTTACCAAGAAGCGCGAACATATTCTTCTTATAGCTCTCAACACCAGGCTGGTTAAATGGATTAACGCCAAGTATATATCCGCTGAGTCCGCATGCAAACTCAAAGAAGTAGAACAGCTCGCCAAGATAGAACTCATTCTGCTCAGGTATGTTAACAATGGCATTAGGTACATTACCATCCGTGTGTGCAAGAATAGTACCGTTCATTGCGCTCTTATTTACAAAATCAACTGTCCTGCCTGCAAGGTAATTAAGTCCGTCAAGATCCTCGTCCTCTGCTTCAATAGTAAGGTTACATCTAGGTGACTCTACGTTAAGAACTGTCTCAAACATTATTCTTGCGCCATCCTGGATAAACTGGCCCATTGAGTGAAGGTCTGTTGTAAGGTCAACGCTTGCAGGGAAAAGGCCCTTGCCATCCTTGCCTTCGCTCTCGCCCATAAGCTGCTTCCACCACTCAAGTGTATAGTGCAGGCTCGGCTCATAATCACAGAGAATCTCTACGGACTTGCCCTTACGGAGAAGAATGTTACGGACTGCCGCATATTTCATTGAATCATTCTCTTCAAACGGTGCGTTGAGGCATCTCTCTCTTGCTGATGCAGCACCTTCCATAAGCTTATCAATATCTGCGCCGCTTGCTGCAATTGCAAGAAGTCCTACTGCCGTCAGCACTGAGAAACGTCCTCCTACATCATCAGGTACAACAAATGTCTCATAGCCTTCTGCTGTAGCAAGATTCTTAAGAGCTCCCTTAGCCTTGTCGGTAGTTGCATATATTCTCTTTGCAGCCTCTTCCTTGCCATACTTCTTCTCAAGCATCTTCTTGAATATACGGAATGCTATTGCAGGCTCTGTTGTGGTTCCTGACTTTGATATAATATTTACAGAAAAATCCCTGTCTCCGATTACATCTATAAGATTAGAAAGATATGTAGAGCTTATTGAGTTACCTACAAAATATATCTCCGGAGTATTGCGGATCTCCTTAGATACTGAATTATAGAAATTGTGACGGAGGAACTCAATTGCTGCCCTCGCACCAAGGTATGAACCACCGATACCGATTACAACAAGCACCTCAGAATCAGACTGAATCTTAGCTGCTGCCTGCTTAATTCTCGCGAATTCATCCTCATCATAGTCTACAGGAAGATCTATCCAGCCAAGAAAATCATTACCTGCCCCGCTCTTAGACAGAAGTACCTTCTTAGCCTCTTCTGTTATAGCCTTCATAGACTCCATCTCATGGTCTCTGATAAACCCCTTTGCTCTTGAATAATCATACGTTACCTTTGCCATATTAATCCTCCATTTCACTCCGCAATTTTCACAAAATCTTAATTAATGCAGCAGGCAGTTCAAAGTACATTTTACCCCCGGCATCATTATCTTTATTATAGTCATTTATCGTTAATTTTTCAACAATATTATCTGATATAACCAAATTGTGTCTCAATATCCGACATCTTCTTTTTCATTCTGCGGAAGTCCGCAAGCGCAGCATATCTGCTCATTCTTTTTATAACACTTCTTCCTCCCGCAATACCTGCAACAGCTACAGTCATGACAACTACCATGACAGCAACAGCCGCACATGCCGCATCATAATCTGATGCATATATGTTATACATAAAATCCCCTCCTTACAATGGACATGCTACCACTATCCATTATAAAGAGGGGATATCCCGGTTAAAAGCAGATTACATCTGCAATTTGCTACACCAACTCACAAGTTTCGGAATTATTTGCGTTCATCATACACCATAAGTGCCTGACCTATGGTTTTTACGTTAGTATTTCTCATTATCTCGTATAATGAATCAAGCTTTGCCGATGACACAAATTCACTTCCGATATATGCCTCGTAGTTAGATGAAATATAAATCTTCTGTTGTTTTACCCTGTCCTGAAGCCTCGACAGACTTGCTGCCTTTTCCTCAAGCTCAGTTTTCATTGCCTGAATTCTGTCTCTGTCGCGGCTTTCAATCTCATCCACTATATCAGGCTTTGTTGAATTATCAAACTCCTCAAGAGCGATAGCTCTCTCTCCTTCAATACGTTCAACATCAGCGTACAATTCACCAAGCTTGTCATCAAAGCTCTCAAGTCCGTACATCGCTTCATTGGTATCTTTCTTTATCGAGCGTCTGATTTTCTTAATCTTGCGGTTATTAGCGGCAATCTTTTTCTTTGTTGCGCGCACTCCGAGCATCGTCTCTGCATGTGGAACAAATAATATGTCATTGATACATTTGTATATGAAAAATCCAAGACATATTATAAGCAGATATATTCCCGACATAACAAGCTTACTAAGCTCAGGGAATGCCAGATTGATTATAAGAGGAACTGCACAGTAAAGTACCGCAAATACAGCTATGCAGATCAGTATATCCTTAATTCCCTTGGTCACAAATAATGCCAGATAAAGTCTGCTCTTGCACATTCTCGGTATTCTCTCAACTCTGAACGCTTCAAGAATCTGACTGTTCATCTCTTCATTATCTCTGGCAAGGTCCTCTGTCTCCATCGCAATGCGTTCTTTTATTCCTTTGCTCTTAGCCTTCTCGCGCTCTGCCTGAACCTGCTTTACCTTTTCCTTATCGATATCAATGGCATTGTTAAATCCGGCAGCCACATCATCACGTCTCTTCTTCACAGTGGCATCAACTTCGTCTTTAACATTCTTACACATTACATCGATATTCTTTGACAGGCTTGATACACTCTGATTGAGTGCATAAAGTCTGTCGCAGTTGCTCTCATATTCCTTAACATCACTTCTTACCTGTGCAAGTACATTAATATCACCTGCAAGTATATTCTGCTCTGCCATAAGCTTCACCTCATGTACTATAGCATGGCCTGTTAGTTATTTCTGTAGAAGTTAATAAGGCATCCGTCAAGGATAATCTGTCTCTCATCATCTGTAAGGTCGCCTACAGTAAGCTCGAATTCCTTAAGTGAGTCTCCGACAACATATGCCTTGATTACATCATCCTTATTCTTGATTGCATCTACTATTCCAGGTACAAATATATAATCTCCGTTTGCAAATGGAAGCTCGCCATCCTTAATAATGAATGGAAGCATACCCCAGTTAATAAGATTAGAACGATATCTCTTCGTTGCGTACTCATTAGCTATGTTAGCCCATCCACCAAGAACCTTCTGGCATGATGCAGCCTGCTCTCTGGCTGATCCGTCACCAGGCTTTACAGCAAATATCGTACTTCCTATTGCTATTGTGTCCCTGCTTATCTTATATGATTCCTTAATCTTGTCCATGACAGGCTTAAGCTCAGGAAATGCTTCAGCAGGGCAGTTGCCTGCAACTCTTGCTTCTTCAGCCTTCTTAACTTCCTTGGCACGTCCTACATATGCAGGATCCTTTCTTGAGAGTGTGAACTCTGCAAGACCGATTGGGTTAGATCTGAATGAAGATGTCTCACCTGAAGGAATAAGCTCATCAGTTGTCGTTACCGGATCATGTATCTCTGATACAACTTTAAGGAGCAGATTCTCAGGAAGTGGTTCCATTGCAGGCCAGTCCTTAATATTAGGGCCAAACTTTATCTCTACAGACGGATCTGCTACTCCGTGGCTGTCAAATACTCTGTTCTCGTATATTGTCTTGTCAAAGAAATACTTAGGATTCTTATACTCAACATCCATATCTGTTGCTGCTGTAAGAAATCCCTTATTAGCTGCTGTTGCTGCAATAGAACGTGCGTCCATAAGTGCAACTGACGCAATCTGACCGTTCTGAAGCTTAGAACCTTCACGGTTAGGGAAGTTACGGGTTGAATGTCTGATTGAAAATGCATTATTGGCCGGTGTATCACCTGCACCGAAGCATGGGCCGCAGAATGCAGTCTTAACGATTGCACCTGTCTGCATAAGGTCAGCAAGCGCACCATTCTTGGCAATCTCCATATAGATAGGAGTACTTGCAGGATATACGCTGAGTGTAAATTCATCATCGCCTATGCTCTTGCCGCGAAGAATATCTGCTGCTGCACAGATATTTTCAAAACCACCGCCTGCACATCCAGCAATGATACCCTGGTCAACATAAAGCTTACCGTCTATAACCTTATTCTTAAGTGTAAAGTCAACCTGTCCGTCAAGGCTTACCTTTGCACGCTTCTCAACATCATCAAGGATATCCATAAGATTAGCATTAAGTTCTTCAATAGTATATGTGTTGCTTGGGTGGAACGGCATTGCTATCATTGGCTTAATCTCGCTTAAGTTAACATATACAACTCCATCATAGTAAGCAACATCTGCAGGGTTAAGCTCTGCAAAATCAGCGCTTCTTCCATGAATATCATAGAATTCCTTAATTCTGTCATCAGTTCTCCAGATAGAGGACAGACATGTTGTCTCTGTTGTCATAACATCAACGCCAATACGGAAATCAGCGCTAAGGTTAGATACACCAGGACCTACGAATTCCATTACCTTATTCTTAACATAACCGTTGCCGAATACCTTACCGATAATTGCAAGTGCAACGTCCTGAGGACCTACACCCTTCATTGGTTCTCCTGTAAGATAGATTGCAACTACGCCCGGCATCTTTATATCATATGTCTTATTAAGAAGCTGCTTAACAAGCTCAGGTCCGCCTTCACCCATTGCCATTGTTCCGAGCGCACCATAACGTGTATGGCTGTCTGAGCCTAATATCATCTTACCGCCGCCTGCAAGCATTTCTCTTGCGAACTGATGAATTACAGCCTGATGAGGAGGTACATATACTCCGCCGTACTTCTTGGCACATGTGAGTCCAAACATGTGGTCATCTTCATTAATTGTTCCACCTACTGCACAAAGGCTGTTATGACAGTTGGTAAGTACATATGGGATAGGGAACTTCTCAAGACCTGAAGCTCTTGCTGTCTGGATAATACCTACAAATGTAATATCATGTGAAGTAAGCTTATCGAACTTAATCTGAAGCTGCTCCATATTGCCTGATGTATTATGCTTTTCAAGAATTGAATATGCCATTGTTCCCTTAGCAGCCTCTTCCTTAGAAGGTACACTGCCAAGCTTTGATGCAAGTATTGCCTGTGCATCAGCATTATCTTCAATTACCTCAGTTCCATGAAGCAGATACGCTCCACCATCACTTAAATTGATCATTTTATGCTCTCCTTGTATTATGGGAAAAATTTTATCAGTATTATATCATCAGTTACTGCTGTGACGCAAGTTTTTCAATGAGATCATGGGCAAGCTTCTCATCAAGCTTACCTTCCTGCCACTTAAGATTTACCGTGTCACCTTTGTATCTTGGAATAATATGCAGATGGAAATGAAATACTGTCTGTCCTGCAATCTCCCCATTGTTCTGGAGAAGGTTCATTCCGTCACATCCAAGTTCATCATTAAGGAACTTTGCAATCTTTGATGCAACTGCAAATACGTGTCCGGCAGTCTTTTCATCCATTGAAAATATATTGTCAAAATGCTCCTTTGGAACAACAAGTACATGTCCTTTTGTTGCAGGGCCGAGATCGAATATCACCTTAACAATGTCATCCTCATATAATGCATTCGTTGGTATATCCCCATTCGCAAGTTTACAAAAAATACAATCATCCTTTTTCATTATGAATAATCCTCCTTTTTCCGCATTATGCGCAGTCGAACTTTGTCGATTTGTCAGCATTTACCGCCGGCATTTTTTATTATATACTTAAATCATACTAATAATCAATGGAGAGGAGCTCATAAATATGCATTTTTCCGACAATGACAATCAGCTTATTAATAAAATGAAAACCGAGGCTCCCGAATACTATGATCTGTTCATGCGTACATGCAGTATATATGAGAGTCAGGCATCAAGCGCATCACACGATATACTTAATCATATCACCGTACTTCACGGAACCCTTCAGGTTCTTGAACACCGCTCCAATGACATCAAATATGATCCTGTATGGATGAATTTCAGCAAGGCACTTCACTCCCTGATTGACTATATTAATACGACATCTGAGCTTCGTTATGCACGCCACTGCAACAAAAGTTATTTTGATATTCTGGATATATTATGGAATATTCCTCTTAATCTTGATGATATGTTTGAAACTATAGGCGAAACCCACTCCCGCAATTACAGACTTGATTTTCCTGAGCAGCTTCCTCTTGTATATGCCGACTGTGACAGAATTAACTCTGCACTTCTTGCAATAGCACGCAATGCTGTCGAAGCTACTGATGATGGCGATGATATCATAATAAATGCATCACTTGATGCTAACATATTATCTGTTGTTGTAACTGATTATGGC
>CAMBEF010000118.1 GCA_945865495.1 uncultured Bacteroides sp.
ACATTCTGCTGACAAGAAGTGTTAATGGATATAAGTTCCCATGGTGGGTCTTTTTTGTTGGAGCCATGAATCCAAGTACACAGAATAGTGTATATGCCACCAATGAGATGGATCCGGCGCAGCTCGACCGTTTTATAAAGATTAAAGTCGGAGATAATTCTTCAGAGTGGCTTAAGTACGGCAGGAAAGCAGGAATATCACCTGACATACTTGCATTTATAAAAGATAATCCCAAATGTCTGTCATCTAATGACAAGGCTTTGGATGATGAAGAGAAGCCGACGCCTTCGCCGCGTGGATGGGATATGGTTGATACTTTGCTGTCAAGTGAACCTCTGCTGCGGGATTTCTTTGATGAGAAGGAGAATCAGCCGGAGGTCGTGCAAAAAGACATGAAGAATCTTGTGGCAGCAAAGCTTGGCACATCAGTTGCAACAATGTTTTTCGCAAGCATGGTTTCCAAGGACAGGGCAATTATGCCGGAAACAATCTTTGAAGATGACGAAAAACTTAGTAAAAACAGGAAGATATTGAAAAATATGTCGGCCGCCAAAAAGGTGCAGACATGTGAGCTGATGCTTAATTATCTGAAAGAAAATATCGAGTTTATGATGCTTGACAAGCCACGGTTTGAGATAGTAAAGAAACAACTGACAGCATTGGTAAGAGCAATGGATTCATCTACACGGTTATTGTTTGCACAGAATATTGCAGCTACCAATACGGATGATGGTAACAGCATGATAGAGCTTCTCTTTGATGTATTTGAGAGTGATCTGATTGAGATGCTGGATTTGTCTGATAAGACCAGAAAATTGATTGAGGAAAGCAAGTAAGATGAACGATGATATCTCAGGACTTCTTTTCAGAATAAAAGAAAATATCAAAGCAATTGAGAATGGCGATACACGTGAGGTGTTTCTTGATGAAGTACGCTCTGATTTCCTTGATATGATTGAATTAATGAAGCTGTTTCTTATTTCAGAGAGAGACAGTTATTATGGTTACTTCCTGATGAATATGCAGTTTAAGGCTGATTTTTATTCTGACAGCATTGCAGGGATAAAGCTTAATACATTTCCACCGGTATTTGAAGCGAATCCTTTGTTACTGTGCCGGTTCAGGCTTAAGGAAATCTTATATATTATGTGTCACGAGATAGACCATGTGGTGCTTAATCATCCGGCAGAGATGGTCAGGATTAATCCGGAGAGAGATCCCGACAAATTTTACAAGTTCAATTTGGCTGCGGATGCTGCTGTAAATGACAGAATTGATTATGAGATAAAAGAAGAAAATCATAATTATCTGTCGCGCCCTGATGGTGTTATCACTTCAGATGTGTTATCGAAAATGTATCATCTGGGACGGATACGCAGCATGGAGAATTATGCTTACTATTATAATTTGTTACAGGAAAAAGATAAGAAGCCTGACAGCAGACTGAGTAGCGGTAATATCCGGGGGCACAACTGGGCAGCGGGGGATGATGAAGAAGATGCGTCTGCTGCAGTCAGAGAATTGGTTAATGCGGCTGTAGGCATGATGAACGAAGAATCGAGAGGATTAATGCCGGCAGGATTTATGAGCTGTGTGAAGAAACTGAATGAACCACCTGTCCTCTCATGGCAGAAAATTCTGAAAAAGTATGTAGGTACGATTACTGCAAATAAAAGAAAGACAAGAATGCGCCTGAACCGCAGACAACCTTACAGATTTGATTTATCCGGAACGATGGATGATAAAGTGCTTAAAATCGTTGTAGCGATTGATACATCGGCTTCTGTAGATGACAGAATGATTGCTAAGATTTTTAATGAGATTTTTGCAATTATTGCAAAGCGTAAGCATGACATTACAGTGATTGAGTGCGATGCACAGGTACAGCGAGTTTATAAGGTGATGACACATACGGACATTAAGGAAAAGGTTGCAGGCCGCGGCGGCACGTTGTTTTCACCTGTTATTGAATATGTCAACAACGATAAGTATTTCAGAGATGCATTGTTGATATATTTTACTGACGGATATGGGGAATCGGAGATTCCAAAGCCAAGGACTTACAGGAATATGTGGGTTGTTATTGGAGATGCGAGGCATTTGTCTGTAAAAGAGCCGTATGGGACGGTGCTTAGTCTGTAAAATCCTGAGATGTGACCAACCGGTATAAAGGAGGGCTATAGAAAGTGGAAGATATGAAAGCTCAGATTGAGCTCAAATTAATAGCTGCACAGCTTGCCGATTGGTGCAGACACAGGGAAGGTATTATATTCAGGTCTTCGCTTTGCACACAGGAAAGAGTACTTAGATTTCAGACACCACTGTTGCTTCAAATTATTCCGAATGCCAAGGGGCAGACAGGTGCATGGAAAAGTGGCTGTTTTTTCATGTATGAAATATATAACGGCGCTGCTGAATTTAAGATTACCTGTTCTGTAAGTCTGATGGGACTGCTTAAGAAACAGCGTAAAGATTGTATGAAACTGATTGAAAAGTCCGGTGTCTCAAGTGAAGCGGCAAAGGGTCTGTATTACCTGAAAGAGTGGACATATCCGGAGGCTGCGGGAAAGCTTGATAAGATAATGGAGGCTATGCAGGATTTCTCAGAATTTGAGATGCCGTATTTTGAAACTGAACTTGCAAAATGGAAGGATAATCATGATTACCGCATAAAGGCATTCCCGGATGTAAGTCAGGTGGCGATCTTAAGAGAAGATCTGCCCGAACAGCTTCTTGTTGAAGGCGGAATGAAGGATATTCTTACCAACAAGTATGAGAGAAATTCAACGGCAAGAAAGAAATGCATTGCGGTGTATGGAACTTCATGCCGGATTTGCGGATTTGATTTTGGGGCGGTGTATGGACCGGAATTTGCCGGCAGGATACATGTTCATCATAAGGTACCGCTGTCTAAGATCAAAGAAGATTACGTGGTTGATCCGGTAAAAGATCTTATACCTGTATGCCCTAACTGCCATATGATATTGCATAGCAGAACGGGCGGATATTACACGGTTGAAGAAGTAAAGAAGATGATAGAAAAGAATGTTTCGAATTGAATGAATTATAATTCGGAATATATATAAACAAATCGATGTATAGTTACAGTATCAAATCAAATTTGGGAGGATAATAAACATGGCAAATACAATGGATGTAAATGAAATCGTAGTTTTAGCAGACCAGACACCCGGACAGGTGAGCTTTCATAACTTTAATGAACTCAAAAAGTATATGGAGAAAGGGCTTTCTGTATATAAGACAACTGTATACACTCCGGATAATCTGGAGCAGGCAGAAAAAGATCTGAAAGATCTTAAAGCAATTAAAAAGAAGCTTACTGATAAGAAGAAAGAACTTGAGACAGCTTATTCAATGCCAATTGAGGAAGTTAAGAAGCAGTTGGATGAGCTTCTTGGCATGGTTAAAGAGCCGCTGGATATCATTGATAAGATGATTAAAGAAAACACCAAGCTTGCAAAGCAGAAAGAGATTATGGAGTACGCAAAGTCTCAGGCATCTTCTCTTGGAGAATATGCTGACAAGGTGCTGGATAGCACTGCATTCTTTAATGACAGATGGCTGAATGCTACATATAAGACAAAGGATTGGAAAGCAGATATCGACAAGAAAGTAAGGGATGCTGCGGATGCATTTGAGACAATTAAGACTGTCGGAGGCAAGAATACGGGAGCACTTCTTGGATTTTATTTCGACAAGCTTTCTCTTGACGGAGCAGAACAGTTTATGGAGCTTGCTTCAAGTGATGTGGCTGATGATACTGTTGCTGAAGTAGCGGATGAGAATGCAGTGACAGGATATAAGGTTCTTAAAATATATGGAACTGAAAGACAGATGCTTAAGCTTATGTCTCAGCTTGATCTTTCGGATATGGATTACGAGGAAATTGAAGATGGCATGCCTAAGGAGATGGATGAACTCACTAATCCGGATTTTGATTCATTCGTAGCATTTGATATAGAGCATACAGGAACATTTGGAATCAATAACGGAGATGCCGAAGCAGAGATTATAGAAATTGGCGCGGTAAAAGTAGTTAATGGACAGGTTGTAGATAAATTCGATATGCTTGCCAACCCGGGACGTAAGATTGTTCCGAGAATAGCACGATTAACTCATATTACTGATGAGATGGTTGCAAATGAGCCACCGGTCTCTGAGGTTATTAAGAAGTTTAAGGATTTTGCGGGTGATAGTATTCTTGTGGGTCACAATATTAAGAGCTGTGATATTCCTCATATAACAAGAGCAGCAAAGAAAGCAGGAGTTAATTTTGATAATGCTTATCTTGATACAAAGAAGCTGGCAAAGAATCTGAAGGATAAGAATGGCTGGGAGAAGATTACACTGCCATATCTCTCAGAATATTATCAGGTTAAGCAGGAAGAAGCACATAGAGCCTGGTGTGATGCTGAGGCTAATGCATATGTTTATCTTGAGCTTAAGAAAGGTTGATACGAACCGCTGCATTTATTATAAATCATTCCATGACTTTGAAAGCTCATACAGATTAATTGCCTGCTGTGCCCGTTCTACAATATTATTACGCAGTGATTCAGGCTCAATAACAACAATGGATGAGCCGTAGCTTCGGATCCAGCGTTGGAACTCATTTAGTCCGATTATATCATCTTCATAGTAGTAGAAGCCGCCATCCTGATATAATTTACCTGTTTCTGCCCTGAGCGCCGTATCATATTTTATTTTGGTTATGATATTGGAGGTTTCAGGGGCAATCCTGAGTTTTACGTGTACCGGAACATCATCCGGATTAGAGCAGGCTCCCCAGATATATTTCCTGTTTGGATTGACAGATATACCGGGGAATGGCTCAGAATTATTTACGATTCTGCATGGCTGTGCGATTCGGTCCAGACGATATAGTTTAAGCTCAGTAGACTGCATGTACAGCCAGTTATCAGAAACATTGGTGATAATCTCCTGTGGGAAGCAGACAACAGAGCTTTGTTCCGATTGCCCTGTATGCGTATTGATACTTTTGTAATTAAATGTAATGGCCTTTTTATTGATTATGGCATCCTGTATCATGTCACGTATTTTTTTTATAGCAGGAGATAGGGGCGGAGTAATCTCTTTCTTTTCAAATAGTGAGTTACGTTTTAATGAAAGAATATTTTCACCCATAGCTTTTAAGGCGCTATATTCCAATTGTGTAAGAGAAAGAATCTCATGTTCGTTGTTATCAGGAATCTTTAAGTTGATATCCCAGACTATATCGTCATAAATCCCATCAATAAGATTATCTGCTATTTTTTCAGGACAATCAATAAATTTTTCCATAAAAGCAGGCTCGTCATCAATTATTTCATAATCATCCTCAGAATTGATACAGGATTGCAGAATCCGGTTGTTTAGAAGGGCAAGGATAGCCTTCCTGATATATTGGATTGGAACACTTAAGCTCGCGGAGATATTGGTGATTGTAGATTCGTACTCATCAGAGTTAATTAGCGATATTATGCTGCTGATTAAATCATACTTAGGTATATTAGTCATTTGTCTACCTCATATTTTTCAATAATACGATTATACGTAAATTGCATCTTCTCCTGCAATTCCGCCGGAGCTGCTGCCAGCACAGATATTCCAAAGCCACGGAGGTATCTTGCAAAATCAGATAGTCCGCGAATAGTATCTTCATATACATAGGCGTAAGGGCAATTGGCCGGCGGATTGTCTATATGACGAATTGTGGACAGTGTTCTTATGCTGTTTAACTCATAGAATCGCTTTAAAACATTTCCAAAGTCCTGAATGTATACTTTTACATGATGTGATTTTTCTTCGTATTGGGCAGAAAACATTTCATTATATATTTTATAATAATTTTTTTGATGAAATTCAGAATTAACCTCGGAGGTGGCTTCTATTTTTTCTATCAAGTCTAATCGGCGTGATTCAATTCTGTTTTTTGTAAAATTTCTGCCGAGAGCATAAAAACTTCCCGTTTCAACACAGTAAAAAAGAAGACCGGCAGCGAATAAATCCGGCTTATCAGTCTTATCGTATGTTGTAGTAAGCCTTAGCTTATATGATTTATATGGTTGAGATATAAATCTGTTAAAAGTGTCAATCTGATTCCGGCTGATATTATTGGAACGGCCAAACCGGGAATGTCTGATGTCGTCTGATTCAAAGTTAATAATCTCTTTGATTTTGTTATAAACCTGTTTCCTCGGTTCGATATCTGAAGTGGCAGATACCATATCCTCATATTTGTAACAGAATTCAAAAAGGCTGTCACCGGATATGGTAATTATGACCGGAGCCTTGTTGGATAAATGGTATGTTGTATGATCTGATCTGGACAATATTACCAGACCTTCATTGCGTAACTCTTTAAGATCATTTCTGAATGATGTAACAGAGATGATATCTTTGGCAACGGAATTATCATATTTACACTCTGAATTATTGCGAATGATTTTAATTAAATTATTGTTGTCATAAGGTTTTTGACCTGTATCAGAATCAATCAGAATCTTTGACTGTTCATAGTTCATATCTTTCAGTGATAAAATCTTAAGAAGTAATTCACGGAACGTGAGTTTTTCGTATTTGGACAGCAGAAATAGAATCAACCATTTACGGATATCGCTGTCTTTGATTGAAGGTAATGGAAGATTAGCAGACGTATTCTTGATTTCAAGCCTGATAATTCCGCTTCTTGGAGGAGTGGCGATAGCATAACCGTCTTTACGAATGGATTGTAAAACTTCACTAAGTCGGGATTTTGAAATATTCGTGCTGCTGATCAGTTCGTCTCTTGTTACATTTTCGTTAGGATGTTTATTCAAAAATTCAAGGACGGCTGTTTTGTAATCTGATTTTAGTGCCATAGAATAATACCTCGAAAAATATATGTATATATTTTAATATTTCTTGCAAAAAACTACAATATATAATTCGAAAAAATAATGAATAAATAAACATACAATGTATATGTAAACAGAAGTGGTTAACGTCGCTGAATTGGAATCCGAAATTCCTGTTTGCAAAATTAACTTCCGATTCAGCATA
>CAMBEF010000119.1 GCA_945865495.1 uncultured Bacteroides sp.
TGAAGGCATACAAGAGCCACATTCTTACTAAGAAGACAACAAAGAGAAAGAGAAACTTAAGACACTCTACTCTTACTGATGCAACTAATGTAAAGACAATGAAGAAGATTTTACCATATCTGTAATCGTAATTTAGGAGGAATGAACTGAAATGGCAAGAATTAAAGGCGGTTTAAACGCAAAGAAGAAGCATAACAGAGTTTTAAAGCTGGCAAAGGGTTACAGAGGAGCCAGATCTAAGCAGTACAGAGTTGCTAAGCAGTCTGTAATGAGAGCACTTACATCATCATACGCCGGCAGAAAAGAGAGAAAGAGACAGTTCAGAAGACTGTGGATCGCAAGAATCAACGCAGCTGCAAGAATGAACGGACTTTCATACAGCAAGTTTATGTATGGTCTTAAGCTCGCTAATGTAGACCTTAACAGAAAGGTCCTTTCAGAGATGGCAATCAACGATGCAGAAGGTTTTGCAAAGCTCGCAGAGGTTGCAAAGTCAAAGCTTGCTGCTTAATTGTTTTTTGGACAAATATCGGTGGACAGGCTTATGCCTGTCCATTTTATTATATGCAATAATTTATAGGCAATAATGAGGATTAATATATGAAAAGTAGAATGTTAAAGAGACTGTCATCATTAGCTCTTGTAGCCGTTACGGCTACAAGCCTTGTGGCATGTAACAGTAAGATAAAAGTATCTTTTGACTGTAATGCGGAAGATTATGTTACACTCGGCCAGTATAAGGGAATAGAGGTTACTGTAGATACAACAGCAATCAGGGAGTCGCTTGTTAACGAGAAAGTACAGAATGATCTTGATGAGGTTACGGAATACAGCGGGGTAAGCAGAGGTGCCCAGGATGATGATCAGTTAACACTTTCATTTACCGGAACAATCGGGGGGAATTCCGTGGATGGATTCAGCAGCGATTCTTACACACTTGTACTTGGTAAGGATAGCTTTGTAATTCCGGGCTTCACTGATGCATTATATAATATGAAAGCCGGGGAGCAGAAGATAATCACACTTACTATACCGGAAGGAATAAAGGATGCAGAAGACTATGCCAATAAGCGTATCGTGTATGAGATTAAGATGGAGAAGGTTGAACAGCCTATAGTGCCTATGATTACCGATGCGTATGCAAAAGAGAACTTTGGATACGATACTGTAGCGGAATACAGGGAAGCACTTGCCAATGACATGAAGGATACAATTGATGAGAATATCCAGAATGCAAAGAAACAGGCAGTACTTGAAAAGCTGCAGGATAATGCAGAAGTTAAAGGATATCCTGAAGATATCGTTAGTTCCAAGTCGGAAGATCTTGAAAGATCGATAAAGTTCTACTCGACAATGTATGGAATGAGTGTTGATGAGTATTGTCAGGACAGATACGGAATCTCATTTGATGAATACGTTAAAAGGTCAGTTACGCAGGAGCTTATTATGCAGCTTATAGCGCAGAAAGAAGATCTGAGCGTAACGGAATATGAGTACAAGGGAGATCTTGCCTCATTTGCCAAGGATAACGGATACTCCGATGAAGAGAAGTTCGTTAATGATTTTGGCAAGGATAAGATAGTTAAAAATATGCTTCTTCAGAAAGCAGTTGATGTTGTTATGGGCAGTGCTGTTATTAATGAGAAGTAATATCAGGATATTTTATAAAACATTTTTATATTTACATTATTATTAAGGCCGTCCGGTCTGTATGCGAACGATGAACTGATATGTAAGTCGGAGCATATGGACCAGACGGTTTTGTCAGCACGCATTGTCCATGAATTCTGGCTGTTATTAATAATATATCCTATATCATGGATTGTTACCGGAATTGCGATGATGATTGCTTATTATGTGATAGTTCATCGTATATTTCCTGAAGCTTCCCGTCAATGTCTGAGTTAAAAAATACTGTTTCGCCGTCCGTCTTAACCATGAGAACCGGCGTATGTCCGGTATATATGTACAGATTGCAGTAGCCGTAGGTATTTCCTTTAAAGCGGCCTACAAGATATGTATCTGTTGCACCGCCGTTTATCTTGGAAAATCCGTCATCGGGAAGTTCGTTAAGAATCTGCACATCAGTTATACTGTTCATGTCTATGTCGGAGGAATAGCCGGCGGCATCAACGTGAAGGTGGCTATTGTCTGTCCTTATATCAACTTTTACGTTAACAAACGGAACAAGGACAGCAATTGTAAATATAAATGATGCTGCGATAAATACTGTAAGACCTGCGGTAATTATGCGTGCACCCCTGTTGGCGTAGTTAAATGCATAATTGCCGCTTTGCAGTCTGTTAGGCACTAACATGTGTGGGTCATCCGGATTATAATAAAAACCGCTTTTCCAATATTCATCATCATCAACATATATAGGAGCAGGGTTGGCGGAAAGTAATTCACTTTTTCTGCGTATACCTGCGATAAGTATTGGGATAAATGCAAATGCAGCAAATAATTCAATCAATATATAAACACATACAGTTGTGCCTGTAAGACGTCTGCTGATTAATACGGCGATTGCGGCGTATATCCATGCGGCTGCATTGGATGCACTCAGCACCAGCATTGATGCACCTTTGTAGCACTTGACTGTCCTGTTCACAATCCGGTTTAATTCACTATTTTCGCTGTAAACTGTGCGTTCATTATGATTGACATATATATGCATCAGCCATGATACGGCAGATATGAGTAATGAGCAGACGAAGAATATTGCTATCGTCTCAAAATAACCATAGGCACGCCTGCTGATAAACGGTAAAAAGCATGCAATTTCAGCTATTATTATTGCGATATGGTACCGGTAGCTCAATTCACTTTTCCCGGCTTCTGCTGATACGCGTGTATCTATAAATACCTTCTTTTTCTGGGATTCTATTATCCATCCGTTCTTTTCCTTAACAGAATACATCCGGCGGTGTGAAGACACTGATAATATACTTATGGCAGCACAGAAACCGAGAATCCATATAATATAGACGAATAGAGATATTATCATATTCAGGAAGATTAATAGGCATGATGCAGTGGATAGGATAATATTTATTATGAGAAAACGTTTAAAATTCTTATATTCCTTCTGCGCAAGTGATATTACTGCTTCGTCCCCTGAATGCTCTGAAGGAATATGTACACCAAGAATCATGCCGTTATTGTAGTGATAGTTTCCGTCACAAGAATATTTTAATATGAGAATCATAAAAAGATTGGTGGACATAAACATTATAAACATAAATATCTCCATAAATTAACCTCCCTTCGGCAGGCACAAATGCCCACTGACTATGCAGTACACGGATTCATCCTTGAATATACTTCACTGCACATATTTAAAAATGTCTCTTTATCCATACCTGTTATGCATGCTTCTGCGGACAGCAGCTCAAGCTCTGCTTCAAGCTTCTCACAAAAATCTTTATTCATATCTATATTGTCTGCAACAAATGCACCAAGCCGTCTGTCAGTGCGTATAAAACCTTCGTTTTTAAGAATCTGGTAGGTTTTGCTGACTGTCATTGTATTGACTCCTGCATCTGCAGCAAGCTGTCTTACGGTTGGCAGCTTCTCGTCAGCTTTCAGCTCACCCTTTCCGATACCCTTTACAATCTGGTTGCGTAGCTGCACATATATCGGGATATCACTGGACATATCTAGTTCAATTATCATGTAGGGATGACCTCCATTCGTATAAAATATAAATCGATAAAATAAAATCAATTATAAATCCTGTATTATTTGTATTATATATAGTAATACAGAAAGAGGACAATGTCAATGAAGAGAAATTTTTCGTATTGACATTTGCGTACATACTGTATATAGTGTGTATATACGGATGATGCGACTTGTGGAATATAGGATGCAATATCCTGCAATTCAGTAATAACAGCATAATTGTAAAGGAGGTATTCACATGCGCCTGTTCATCGATAACCGCAGCGGCGTGCCGATATATGATCAGATATATACACAGATTAAATCACAGATTATATCGGGGGAGCTTGAAGAAGATGCACCTCTGCCATCTATCAGGAATCTGGCCAAGGACCTGAGGATAAGCGTCATAACAACGAAGAGGGCATATGAGGAGCTTGAGCGTTCGGGCTTTATATACACAGTTGCAGGCAAGGGATGCTTTGTGGCAGATAAGAATATTGATGCGGTCAGGGAATCAGTTATGGCTGAGATAGAGAAGCATCTTGAAGAGGCACTTAAGCTTGCCGGTGAGTGTGGGCTAACAAAGGAACAGTTAAAAATTATGATTGACACATTACAGAATGTGTAGAATTGGGGGATGGAATGGAAGCAATAAAAGTAAGTAATCTGAGCAAGAGATATAAAAAGAGCAGCAGGCCGTCACTGGATAATGTATCATTAGACCTGCCGCAAGGCTGTGTGCTTGGACTTGTCGGAGAGAATGGTGCAGGAAAGACAACGCTTATTAAGGCAATAACAGGGAGTGTTAAGTTTGACAGCGGAAGTATTGAAGTATTAGGACATGATATTGATGCTGCATCACAGAATAAAACAGATGACAGATTCAGACAGGATATCGGAACCGTGCTTGCAGAAGATTCATTTCCGGAGATAATGACGGCAGGTATGATTGGCAATGTCATGAAATCTATTTACATTAACTGGGATAGTGCATGCTATAACAGATACCTTGAGAAATTCGGACTTGACAGTAAGAAAAAGTACAAGGAATATTCAAGAGGAATGAAGATGAAATTGTCAATCGCTGTAGCAATGTCGCACAATGCGAAGCTGCTCCTGCTTGATGAAGCAACAAGCGGACTGGACCCGGTTGTAAGAGATCAGCTTCTTGATGAGTTCAATGAATTTACAAGAGACGAGAATCATTCGATACTTATATCGTCACATATCACAAGCGACCTGGAGAAAATATGCGACTATATTGCATTTATACATGAAGGAAGAATTGTTATGTGTGATACGAAAGATGCAATCCTTGATAAATACGGAATCCTGCACTGCACGGATGATGTGCTTGCAGAACTTGAAGACGGTGCAGTTGCCGGAAGCAAATCATCTGATTATGGAGCGGAAGCACTTGTCGTAAGGTCAAAGGTGCCGGATACATTTGACATAAGCCCGGTGAGCCTTGATGATATTATTGTATATATAGCAAGAGGAATTGATAACAGTAAGGAGGTTGGCAGATAATGAAGGGACTTCTTATTAAAGATTTATATTTGGTTAAGGGTTACGGAACAAGCATAATATTAATAAGTGCCTTGTTTATTGCAATAGGTATAATGAATGGGTCTTATGCTTTTCTTATGCTGACTGCATTATATTCAGCAATGATTTCAATCAATACTATGTCATACGATGAGAGAGGACACTGGGATACATATGCAGACTCACTTCCTGTAAGCAGGACACAGGTTGTTCTGAGTAAATATATTCTTTCATTTATTGCGATGCTTATTGTATGGATTTTATATCTGGCTGGGCAGACGATAGCAGATGTATGCAGTGGAACAGGAGTATCAGCACATATGCTGTCAATGTCACTTATTCTGTGGTCATCATGGGGATTTATGGTTGCATTGTTATATCCGGTATTGTTCAGATTTGGCATGGAAAAGGGAAGAGTACTGTATATGCTGGCTATAATGGTTATTTCCGGAGTGAGCGGCATTTTCCTGTCAATCAAAGATGAATTAGACGTGAGTATTACAGTATCGGATATTACACCATATACAGGTATTGCTGTATGTGTGATTGTGCTGTCGGCAGTCATTGTAACAATATCAGTGCTGCTTTCGATTCATTTTTATGGCAAAAGAGACCTGTAATCTATTGCTCCATCAGACAGAATAAGTGTATAATAAAATCTGATGTTCAGATTGTAATTTCTCAGACACTTTGCGTCTGGAAGTGGAGATTGATATGAATGATATTTTTAAATATGAGATAAAAGACGGCACCTGCACTATTACGGGTTACAGACCGGATGATGTGGCAGAGTGTATAATTCCTGATATGATAGATGACGCTCCGGTAACCGGGATTGCAAAATATGCTTTCAGTGAGCACAGAGAGCTTGTAAGTGTGTCATTACCAAAAGAGCTTGCAGCTATAGGTGCGCATGCATTTTATAACTGCCGAAGTCTCCGTATTATAAAGCTTTATGACGGTATAACTGATATGGGTGACGGAGCATTCAAAAACTGTTCGATGGTATATAAGGCGGAGATAACCCGCGTGAAGGGAAGCATGAAATGCCTGAAGGCACTCATGGAAGAGCTTAATCAGGAGCTGAGGGTTACAATTAATTATGATGATAATAAGAGTGCGGTAATTGTATTTCCGTATTACATGTATGAGTATGAAGAGAATACACCCGGAAGAATTATCAATCAGGTAACAATCGGGTCGGGTGTGCATTACAGGGAATGCATAGGCGGCAGCGATATCAATTATGTGCAGTACGACCGCATTTTCAATGTGGAAAAGAATATTGATGTTAATGAATCAGCGTGGAAAGTTGCCTATTGGAGGCTCAGATATCCATATATGCTGTCAGAAGAATCATACGATATGTATAAGACATATGTACATTCAGCACTTATGGATATAGCAAAGTCAATGATGCGCTCTGAGGATTATGAAGATCTTACGGCACTTCTTGATATAGCTGTCGGCGAACGTGAAGAAGTCAGCGCAATAGTTGAGACAGCACGTGATTTGGGAATGATAAAAGCAGTAGGAGTACTTCTTGAGTATGAAAAGGGAAGATGGCAGCAGAGTAGAAAAAAATATGAATTTTGATGATGTGAGCAGAGGTCTTATATCGGATGCACGCAATGAATTATATCTGGCAATGAGATATCTGTTTCTTCCACTTAACAGCCTTGAGCCAAAAGAGGACAGAAGCAATTATTTTATTGCAACAGATGGAAGCTATATTCTGTATAATCCGGTAATAACTCAGCAGAAGAGTATGATAAGCCCGGTTGTGCTGAACAGGGCTTATCTGCATACGGTTCTTCACTGCATGTTC
>CAMBEF010000120.1 GCA_945865495.1 uncultured Bacteroides sp.
ATATTGAACAGGCTAAAAAGATTACCGGAAGTGATGTGGCTGTTGTGGTTATGAGCGGAGACTTTGTCCAGCGCGGGGAACCGGCAGTTGTAGACAAGTATACAAGGACATCAATGGCATTAAAGGGAGGTGCAGACCTTGTTATAGAGCTGCCAACGCTTTATGCGACGGCAAGTGCGGAACGCTTTGCATTCGGAGCAGTGAGTATTCTGCATTTTATGGGGATAGATTCCATATGTTTTGGAAGTGAACTGGGCGATGCCGGGATGCTTGAGACCATAGCGGGAATATTATATGAGGAGCCTAAGGAATATTCTGAGGCGATTAAAAGATATGCTGCCGGCGGAGATGCATTTCCCAAGGCAAGACGCAATGCGCTTGCAGAGTATATTGAACTGACAGGTATGAAGAATGTTGATGCAGCAGTGCTTGATTTCCCTAATAATCTGCTTGGAATTGAATATATAAAAGCGGTGAAAAGATTTTCATCATCGATGGAGATATGCACAATACAGCGTAAAGGGCAGGGGTATAATGATATATCTGTGCCGGGTAGTGAAAATGCATCTGCGGCAGCAATAAGAAATATGCTGACAGGTGATAAAATAGGGAATGAAGCAATTGATAAAATTCCTTTATGTGCAAGAGATATTTTCAGGGAAGCTGTTGATAACGGAATGATTATGACACCGGATGACTTTTCTTATCTCCTTAACTATAAGATATATTCTGTTATGAGAGATGATTCCGCATTGCTGCTTAATTACTCTGATGTAGGAATGCAGCTTGCTAATAAGATTTCCAGGCTCTACGGCAAAGAGCACTTTGACGGAAGCTGGAAAGAACTTATAATGAAGCTTAAGAGCCGCGAACTTACTTATACAAGGATAAGCAGGGCACTTACACATATACTGCTGGATATTAAGCTTGATGCATGGAATAATCCGCCGCAGTATGCAAGAATACTTGGATTTGATAAGGCAGGGAGTGATTATCTCGGAGAGATACGCAAGACGTGTGTGATACCTCTTGTTACTAAGGTGGCTGATGAATCATGGCTGCTTAAGGACGATATATATGCAGCGGATGTTTATAATCAGACTGTTTTTGAAAAATGCGGTATCAGGATTGAGAATGATTTCAGGCACGGAATCATAAGAATGCAGTAAAATATCTTGATTGTTGGTCTGATATTGTGTATAATACCATAATTAGGGGTCGTATCAGTGAGGTTGTGAATGACAAAGTTAGTTAATATTGGATTTGGCAATATAATTAATGCGGATAAGATCGTTACGATGGTTACTCCGGATTCAGCACCTTCTAAGAGGCTTGTTCAGACAGCCAAAGAGGAAGGCCGCATTATTGATGCAACACAGGGAAGAAGGACAAGGGCTGTCATAGTGATGGACAGTGGCAATGTGGTTCTTTCTTCACTTTTACCGGATACGATTGCCGGACGTCTTAATTCAATGACAGAAACGGAGGCAAGGCATGAAGCGTAGAGGATTGTTAATTGTACTGTCGGGTTTTTCGGGTTCCGGTAAGGGAACGGTTGTGAAGAGTCTTCTTCAGAAGTATGACAATTATGCTCTGTCGATATCGGCGACAACAAGACAGCCAAGACCGGGAGAGGTTGACGGAAGAGAATATTTTTTCAAGACCAGGGAAGAGTTTGAGCAGATGATAGTTGAAGATAAGCTGCTTGAGCATGCGCAATATGTTGATAATTATTATGGAACTCCAAGAGATTATGTGGAACATAAGCTTGAGGACGGCTTTGATGTCATACTGGAGATTGAGATTCAGGGGGCATTGAAGATCAGAGAAAAATTTCCTGATACAGTTCTGATGTTTTTGATGCCGCCTACTGCTGATGAACTTAAAAAAAGACTTGAGGGCAGAGGCACTGAAGATGAGGCGACGATTAAAAAGAGACTGCTCAGGGCGGTCGAAGAGTCGCAGGGCGTCGAAGAGTATGATTACATAGTTATCAATGATGTGCTCGATGACTGTGTTGAACAGATACATGAGATTATAAGCAATGAGCATTGCAAGGCATCCAATAATCTGGAGAAGATTAATCAGTTTAGAGATGAGCTTACTAATATGTGGAAAGGAGATATACAATGATACATCCATCTTATGCAGATTTAATGAAGGTAGTTAACCAGAATGTAGAGGAGGGCGAGGAACCTGTAGTACAGAGCCGTTACTCTATCGTGCTTGCAACTTCTAAGAGAGCAAGAGAGATTATTGCCGGTGATGAACCTCTTATTGAGGGTACTAAGGGAATGAAGCCGCTTTCAATTGCAGTTGAAGAGTTATATGAAGGCAAGATTAAGATTATTTCAGATGACGAAGAAGATGAAAAGGAAGAAGCAATTATCAATGCGGGTGCCAGTGCGGTATTTGATGACGATTCTGAGGACGAAGAGTAGTCTTTATACAATATTCGGATATTTGGAATGATTGTGATGCACTTCTGATGGTGTTTGGTTAATATCCTGAGATGATTTTGGATTTTAATCACTGTATACCATTGGAAGTGCAATTTTAATATGTATAACAATATTTTAAAATGCAGGTTTTATGGGGCTTACATGACGTCAAAATATATTTTTTAAATTTTTTAAAAAAATTTAAAAAAGTGCTTGCATTTTGTAAAAGGATGTAGTATTATAAACAAGTCGCAAGGAGCGGCAACGAAATAAAAGAAATAATCGTTAAGGCCAATTGGTCAAGAGGTTAAGACGCCGCCCTCTCACGGCGGAATCAGGGGTTCGATTCCCCTATTGGCTACTAAGAAGCTTGCATGTTGTTCATGCAAGCTTTTTTGTGCTTGCAATAAGTTAGCTGTGGCTTATGCAGACCGGACATAGGATATTAATGACTACATTTAACGCAAGCTTAATTATATCTTAATCAAATATGCATTGACAGTATTTGTGTCACAATGATAACATAACTAAGGTGCTGCGGGACATGCAGTACATAAAAATCTAATTAAGAAGGGAAAAGCTATGTTAATCAGAGTGCTTGGAGGATTCCTTATGGCTCTTGCGGACAGTGTTCCGGGAGTATCGGGCGGTACGATCGCATTTCTTATGGGAATCTATGATGAGTTTATTGGCTCACTCAACAACATTGTTTCAAAGGACAAGGAAAAGAGAAAGGCAGCTGTGCTGTTTCTTGTTAAGCTGGGATCAGGATGGATAATAGGTATGGCAATGGCATCTATTATTATCAACCAGATTTTTGAGAAACATATATATAATATCAGTTCGCTGTTTATAGGATTTGTGCTTTTTGCAATGCCTATAATCATAATGGAAGAGAAAGAATCTATTGTCGGCAAATACTATAATATAGTATTCAGCTTTATCGGAGCGGCAGTAGTTGTAGCGGTTGCGTATTTCTCGGTGCATGGTGTGCTTGGTAACGGAATAGATCTTGCATGGGGACACTTTGGATTGGGCGTTGGCATATATCTGTTTATTACGGCAATGTTTGCAATATCAGCAATGGTACTGCCGGGAATATCTGGTTCGACGCTGCTGCTTGTATTCGGTCTGTATCAGGCGGTTATAGGAGCTATTTCTTCGTTTTTTAAACTTAATTTCACATATCTTCCGGCACTTATAATATTTGGATGCGGAGTTATAGCAGGTATACTTACTGTAGTTAAGGTGCTGAGTTACGGACTTAAGAAGAAGAGAAGCGCAATGATGTACTTTATCCTTGGAATGATGATCGGTTCGTTCTATGCGATAGTTATGGGACCTGCTTCACTTAAGGATAATCCACAGCCGGCCATGACGTTTGAGACATTTAACATATGGTTCTTCCTTATCGGGGGAGTGGTAATATTTGGCCTGCAGCTTCTTAAGACAATGGTTGATAAACGTGATGCTGCAAAAAAGTAGTTGCATTTTATGGTAATATGAGTTAGTATAGTAGAGTAGGTTAAGGAGTGGGCGCAAGTCCACTCCTTCATTTTTGAGATGATGAAAGGAACTGTGTATGTCAAAAAGAGAAACATATGAGAAGAAGACGGAAGAACTCATAACTCCGCTTATAGATGCGGAAGATTTTGAGCTTGTTGATGTTGAGTATGTCAAAGAAGGTGCTGACTGGTATCTCAGAGTGTATATTGACAAGGATGGCGGAATTACGGTTAATGACTGTGAGAAGATAAGCCGTGCGTTTAATGAGATACTTGACAGGGAAGACTATATTGATGATGCTTACATCTTTGAGGTAAGCTCTCCGGGACTTCTCAGACCGCTTAAGAAGGATAAGGATTATCAGAGAAATCTTGGTAAGCTCCTTGAAGTAAAATTGTTTGCCCCGCTTAACGGAGTTAAGGAATTTGAGGCGGAACTTAAGAGCTATGATAAGGACAGTGCAACGCTTGTCATGGATGACGACACAGAGGTAACTGTAAAAAGGTCTGAGATATCACTTATAAGACCTGCAATAGAATTTTAATAGTACAGATTAATCAGATTGAGGAGGAAACAGTAAAATGAACAAAGAATTAATTGGAGCACTTGATGCTTTGGAGAAGGAGAAAGGAATCAGCAAGGATATACTTATAGAGGCTATCGAGAATTCTCTTATAACAGGATGCAAGCAGCATTTTGGCATAACAAAGGATGATGGCATTGTTGTAAGAATTGACCGTAACACAGGAGATTTCCGTGTATTTATTACTAAGAGAGTAGTTGAGAATGTTGAGGATCCTGTTGAGCAGATTTCACTTGAAGATGCAGTTAAGATTAATTCAAAGGCACAGATCGGTAACGGAATTAATGTAGAGATTAAGTCGGAGGACTTCAGCAGAATCGCAGCCCAGAAGGCTAAGGGAATTATTCTTCAGAGAATCAGGGAAGAGGAGAGAAAGTCAGTATATTCTGAGTACGCAATGAAAGAAAAGGATATCGTAACAGGTATCGTACAGCGTATCAACGGAGATAAGGTAAGTATTAATCTTGGTAAGATGGATGCAGTACTTCTTCCTAAGGAGCAGGTCAAGGGTGAGGTATTCGTACCGACAGAGAGAATCAAGCTTTATGTTGTAAGTGTTACTGACACTGCCAAGGGAGTAATCGTTAAGGTGTCGAGAAGTCATCCGGATCTTGTTAAGAGACTGTTTGAGTCAGAGGTTACAGAGGTTAAGGACGGAACTGTTGAGATTAAGGGAATTGCAAGAGAGGCAGGATCAAGAACTAAGATGGCTGTGTGGTCTAACAATCCTGACGTTGATCCTGTAGGAGCATGTGTAGGCCTTAACGGTGCACGTGTTAATGCGATTGTCAATGAACTCCGTGGTGAGAAGATTGATATTATCAACTGGAGTGAGAATCCTGCAATTCTCATTGAGAATGCACTCAGCCCTGCAAAGGTAGTATCCGTTATAGCCGATGACGAAGAGAAGACGGCACAGGTCGTAGTTCCTGATTACCAGCTTTCACTTGCAATCGGTAAGGAAGGGCAGAATGCAAGGCTTGCAGCAAGACTTACAGGTTTCAAGATTGATATCAAGAGTGAATCACAGGCAAGAGAAGCCGGAGAATATGAAGGCTACAACGAAGAGTCATATGATGATGACGCTGAATATTCAGAGAATATGAATGATGCACTTCCGGACGAAGACATTCATGATGGAGATGTTGAGGAAGAAGCAGGTAACGAAGAACTGGAATAAAAATAGGAGTGAGAGTTTGAGCACAGTAAAGAAGATACCGCAAAGACAGTGCGTAGGCTGTCAGCAGATGAAGAGCAAAAAAGAAATGATTCGAGTACTTCATACAGCTGAGAATGAATTTATTCTTGATCCGACAGGCAAGAAGAGCGGAAGAGGCGCATATATATGTCCTGATGCCGAATGTCTTAATAAGGCGATTAAGAATAAGGGACTGGAGCGTTCATTCAAGCAGGCTATTCCAAAGGAAGTATATGAGAATCTTCAGAAGGAGTTGGCTGAGATTGAGAACAGATAAGATTTTATCAATGCTTGGACTTGCCAAGAAGGCCGGGAAACTGGCCAGTGGCGAATTCTCGGTTGAAAAGGCAGTTAAGAGTGGCAGAGCGGCAGTCGTTATTGTTGCGGCAGATGCATCACAAAATACACACAAATTATTCATAAACATGTGTACATTCTATCAGGTACCGTGCTATTTATACAGCAGTAAGGAAGAACTCGGGCATGCGCTTGGAAGAGATATTCAGGCTTCGGTTGCGGTTCTTGATGATGGATTTGCAGATGCAATAGAGAAGAGACTTTTGCAGGCAGGCGTTGAACAGTCTGTTGCGGAGTACGAAGAATTTGAAGATGATGACACGGATGAATTTGATAGAATGTGAGGAAGGTGATTTTTATTTATGAGAATTCATGAATTAGCTAAAGAAATTAATGTCCAGAGCAGTGATATTATAGATGCACTTAAGGGCATTGACAAGGATAAGGATTATAAGCCGGCAAGCGGGATTAAGGATGATGATATTCCTAAGGTAAAGGCGAGCCTTGCAAAGTCGGGCAAGTATGCTCAGGCAGGAACACCAAAGAATGGTAATGCACCGCATGCACCTGCTAATGCATCACAGCAGACTAAGAGCGCCCAGCCTGCACAGGCAAGAACTGAGCAGACTGCACAGCCTAAGACACAGAATCAGCAACAGTCAGCAAGACCACAGAATCAGAACGGTCAGGGACAGAATCAGGACGGAGAGAAGAAGTCACGTATAACACAGGTATATAATCCGCAGAACAGCACAAGAAATCGTGACGGACAGGGCGGCTACAACAGAGATAACAGAGACCGTAACGGACAGGGCGGTTACAACAGAGATAACCGTGACCGCAACGGACAGGGCGGCTATAACAGAGATAACCGTGACCGTAACGGACAGGGCGGTTACAACAGAGATAACAGAGACCGTAACGGACAGGGCGGCTACAACAGGGATAACCGTGACAACCGTAACGGACA
>CAMBEF010000121.1 GCA_945865495.1 uncultured Bacteroides sp.
GTGCCGGAGAAAACGCGTGCCAAACGTCAGATTTGGCTCTGCGATAATGCTATTTGTGGCGCCTGCGGCACAAATAGCTGTGTGAAGAAATATCCATCGGGATATTTCTTCACACATGCTCCAATTCGCTTTTACGGTATTTATTGCGTATATGAATTGTATCGCCCATTCACCTACTATGTCAATAGGTGAATGACATGTATTTATTTCTGTACAATTTTTCTCAACTAGATAGCTGATTATATATGTTTTTTCATATGATTATATTGATTATATCATTTATATACCCGTATATATTATTACAATAAAATAGCCATGACATCCTTGTTAATCTGGTGTCACAGCTATTTTAATATTATTTTATTATTTACCGTTTAAATTCTGCTGCACTGCATTGTGCTGCACTGCGTTTTACTGCGCTTCACTCGGCTGTTGAGGAGGCTGCTGTCCATCCGGAGCCTGACCGTTTGGTGCCTGACCGTTTGGTGCCTGAACACCCGGCTGCTGTCCGCCCAGTGCAGCGCCTGACGGAATCTCTCCTGTCGGTACCTCTCCTGTCGGAGCTTCACCACTTGGAGCTTCTCCTGCCGGCATCTGCGGTGCCTGACCGTTTGGCTGTGCTCCCGCTGCAACTGTCGCTGTCTGGCTGCTGTCAGTTGTTGTAGCTGACGAACTGCTGCCGCATGCCGCTAATGACATTGTTAATACCGCCAATCCTGCTACTGTTATTATTCCTGCTAATCTCTTTTTCATTCTTTCATACCTCATTTCTGCATTTTAGCATTTATTTAAATATTTATTTTAAAACGGTTCCATCAGCAAGTGTGATGGTATAGCCGTTATAATTGATTGTTCCGTTGTTGGTAAGTGAGCTTATTGTACAGTCCCCCGTAAGATTCCATGTACATCCGCTTTCTATCGTAATTACCGCATTGTTGTCGACCTTACTGCCATTCTGCGCATTGTCGGTAATATTTACGGTTCCTGTAAATGTGCTTCCGTTCTTAAGTGTCATATTCAGCGTTGATATTGTATCTACGGCAATTTTTCCTGAATATTCCTGTCCGTCTGCGGTGAAGTCCACCTGTGCTCCGTTGCTTCCGGCAGTTCCCCAGCCGTGCGATGCCGAATTACCGCATATGTTCATAAAGTACGCATCACTGTCTTTGTTGGTTATCGACACTCCTGAGAGCGTTATAACAGCATGTGTATTGGTTACATAGAACATATCTCCGTTATCAGATGTAAGTGAACCGCCCTTCATTGAAAATGTTGAGCTGCCTACCTCGGCATCTCCTGACATTGACTGATATATCATGACATTGTGGACATTTTCAGCGGAGCTTGAGCCCTTTGTATCACTCATATTGCCTGTGACATCACAATTTTCAAGTGCTATTGAATTCTTTCCTTCTATTACAAGTGCTTCCGAATTGTTAGCTGTAAGCTTTGCATTGCTTACCGAGATATCTGCTGTCGAATATACGGCAGGCGAATTATAACCGTTACTTGTATATATTCCGCCGTCAACATTAACTGTTCCACCTCCGCGGTCTGACCTGATGGCTGCCGATGAATTACCTGAAGTTGTAACAGTAAGATTAGATGCATTGGTTGTTCCGCCGCCTGTTGTCTGTATTCCTCCGGAATTATCCGCAGTAGTCGTTATTACTGAATCAGATATATTTACAACTGTAGAGCTTCCATAGCTGAATACTCCATTGCCGTTCTGTGCTGATGAACTGACTGTTGCATTTTTAATTGTCACATTGGCACCGTTGGTTGCAAGCATTGCTGCATTAACTCCGTAAAAATCTCCATTCCTGCGCTGCCTTTTGCGCATATCAAGTTTATGTGCAGGCACAAATCCTGTGCTCACTGCATCTGTTCCTTATGCCGTTATATTATCACCCGTTCCTAAATTGAAACTTAAATGTACGATAATTTCCGTATAACATACATACAACTCACGATACAATACCTGTACCTTTTCTCATCTTCCAATAATTCTTAATTTATGGTATCATTAGTTATTGCTGTCTATCGTTTGCGATAGTCAGGGGTAAATAATGTATTAGAAAGAGGAAAACAATGAAACAAAGAGAAACCTTTGCATCAAGACTTGGCTTCATCCTTGTATCCGCCGGATGCGCCATAGGTCTTGGAAACGTATGGAAGTTTCCCTATATCTGTGGCCAATACGGGGGTGCCGCATTTATAGTTATCTATCTGGTATTTCTTGCCATCCTGGGACTTCCTATTTTAGTGTGCGAATTTACCATAGGCCGCGCAAGCCGCGGAAGCATGGCAGTCGCACTTGATACTCTCGAGAAGAAAGGGACACGCTGGCACCGCCTTAAGTGGGGCTGCATGGCAGGTTCATATCTTCTTATGATGTTCTACACACTTGTCGGCGGATGGATGCTGTGCTATATGTGGAAATATGTTTCCGGTCAGATTGTCGGACTTGACACGGTACAGATTGCCGGTTCCTTCTCAGACATGCTCCAGTCACCTGTACAGATGACCGGATGGATGATTGCAGCCGTTGTTATTTCATTTGGAATATGTGCGCTTGGTCTTCAGAACGGAGTAGAGAAAATCACAAAAGTGATGATGATGATTCTTATTGTTATTATGATAGTACTTGCGCTGCACTCCCTTGTGCTTCCGGGTGCGTCAGAGGGTGTAAGATTCTATCTTGTTCCTGATTTTAATAATATGAAAGATTACGGAATCGGCAATGTTGTATTTGCGGCAATGTCACACGCATTCTTCACACTCAGCGTAGGTATCGGTTCAATGGAGATATTCGGAAGCTACCTTAACAAAGAGCGCAGTCTGTTAAGTGAATCAATAAATGTTGTGCTTCTTGACACATTTGTTGCTCTTACAGCAGGCTTTATCATTATTCCGGCATGCTTTGCATACGGTGTACAGCCTGATGCCGGTCCTTCACTTCTGTTCATTACACTGCCTAATGTGTTCAATCACATGGCAGGAGGCAGAATCTGGGGATGTGCTTTCTTTATATTTATGTCATTTGCTGCACTTTCAACGATAATTGCAGTATTTGAAAGTATAATATCATTCTATATAGATCTTGGCGGATGGACACGTTCGCAGGCAGTTAAATTCAATATTATACTTATTATAATATTATCAATTCCGGCAGTACTCGGATATAACGTCCTGTCGGGGATACAGCCTATCGGAGCCAATTCTACGATAATGGATCTTGAAGATTTCCTTGTATCGTACAATCTCCTTCCTCTCGGAAGCCTTATGAGCGTACTGTTCTGTACGCATGCCAACGGATGGGGCTGGAATCAGTTTATTACAGAGGCTAATACAGGAACCGGAATGAAGTTCCCTGCATGGATAAGATTTTACATGACTTACATACTCCCGCTTATCATCATAGTCATCTACCTCAAGGGCTACTATGATACCTTTGCCGGACAGGGAACTACAGTACTTACAGGCTGGATGATATTTGCACTCCTGCTTGTGGGAATAATAATCTATACAGCATTTGCAAAAACAAAGAAAGGAAATTAATTATGGCATCAAGAGAAAATTTCAGTTCAAGACTTGGGTTCATCCTTGTGTCAGCAGGATGTGCCATCGGTCTTGGCAACGTGTGGAAGTTTCCGTATATATGCGGACAATACGGCGGTGCAGCATTTATTGCTATCTATCTTGTATTTCTTGCAATACTCGGTCTGCCTATTATAATATGTGAATTTGCGGTAGGACGCGGAAGCGGCCACGGTATGGCTGTTGCATTTGAAAAGCTTCAGGCAAAAGGCTCACGCTGGCACTGGCTCAAATGGATCAGCATACTCGGATGTTATCTGCTTATGATGTTCTACACAATGGTAGGCGGATGGATGATAAGCTATGTATTCAAGACTGCTTCCGGACAGCTTACCAATGTCACTCCTTCAGCAGTTGCAGATACATTTTCAGCAATGCTTGCATCTCCAGGTGAGATGACATTCTGGATGATAATTGCAGTACTTCTTGCATTCGGAGTATGTGCTCTCGGTCTCCAGAAGGGAGTTGAAAAGATTACAAAGGTCATGATGACAATCCTCATGGTACTCATGCTTATCCTTGCCGTACATTCACTTGTACTTCCGGGCGCAGGTGCCGGTGTTAAGTTCTACCTTGTACCTGATTTTAACCTTGTAAAGGAAGCAGGCATAGGCAATGTTGTATTTGCCGCAATGTCCCATGCATTCTTTACACTTAGTATCGGTATCGGTGCCATGGCTATCTTCGGAAGCTATCTTAAGAAGGAACGCACACTGCTCGGTGAATCAATAAATATCGTTCTTCTTGATACATTTGTGGCACTTATGGCAGGCTTTATCATTATCCCGGCATGCTTTGCATACGGTGTACAGCCGGGTGCAGGTCCGTCTCTTCTTTTTATTACGCTGCCTAATGTATTCGACAATATGGCAGGCGGTAAGATATGGGGCTGTGCTTTCTTCGTATTTATGTCATTTGCAGCCTTATCAACAATTATCGCTGTATTTGAAAATATTATATCGTTCTTCATTGATATGGGTGGCTGGGAACGCCGCAAGGCAGTCTGCTTCAATATTGTACTTATAATAATACTTTCGATGCCTGCCGTACTTGGATATAACGTATTATCAGGCTTTCAGCCGCTTGGTGCCGGTTCTACATTCATGGACCTTGAAGATTTTCTTGTTTCATACAATCTTCTCCCGCTTGGAAGCCTTGTATTTGTGCTTTTCTGTACCCGCAGCAACGGATGGGGCTGGAACAGCTTCATCAGTGAAGCGAATACCGGCAAAGGACTTAAGCTTCCGGGCTCCTCTGTACTGCGTACATACATGAGCTACATACTGCCGGCAATAATAATATTTATCTATCTCAAGGGCTACTATGACACCTTCTCATCAAGAACACTTCCTGTTCTCATAGGATGGATGGCGTTCGCTGTAATTCTTGTAGGGCTGATAATGTTCATTACTTTTTCAAATGGCCGCAAAGAAAAGGCATAAAGTCTGCTTCCTGTAAAATAACATCTATGTAAACATAAGAATTTAACAATAAAAAATCCCCCATGTGTGGCTCAGCGTTTTACTTAAACTTTGCCACGCATGGGGATATTTCTATTGATGCTTTACTTTAGATTCTCTCTTACCTGTGTAACTTTGGAACCTGCGTTCTCTGCATCCCTGACAAAACCCACAAGACGCTCAGATACACTTACTACCTTATCTGTTGCCTGTGTGCATCCGTCTACTGTCTTCCTGAGGTCTTCCATCTTATCTGTTGTTATCTTGGCACTCTCTGCATTCTGGTCAGCGAATTCAGTAAGTGACTCGATACCTGCGCCAATCTCGTCACTGCTGTTCTTAAGGTCATTAACCTCTGTTCCGATACCGGATATTGCATTGCCAACCTGTCCAATCTCATTATTGAGTGTCTTAAATATCTCTTCTGTCTCTCTAATCTTATTATTCTGCTCTACCACAGCCTCTGATACTCTCTCTGTTATCTGGACGCTGACATCTGAATTACCGATAAGATCAGTAACAAGTGTGTTAATCTTCTGTGTTGATTCTCTTGACTGGTCTGCAAGAACTCTTATCTGTTCTGCAACTACCGCAAAGCCCTTACCGTTCTCACCTGCTCTTGCAGCTTCAATCGAAGCATTAAGTGCAAGAAGATTGGTCTGGCTCGATATATCTGCGATTATCTCCGTAACTGTCTGAATCTGCTGTGCTGACTGATTAGTAAGGTCTGCCTGCTTTCTTACATCCTCAATTGCTTCCTTGCACTGGACACTTATCTCGATAAGCTTATTAATAATCTCTTCCGCATTGCTGTTGCAGTCTTCCATCTTATCAGCACTTACGGTAAGTGCATTGACATTATCCGATATTCCGCTGATTGACTGGCTTATCTCATCAATTCTATCCTTAATTCTGTTAGTCTTGTCTGCCTGTGCTATTGTATTCTTAGCAATAAGGCTCACTGACTCGTTAGTCATTCCGAGTGAATTCTGCATGTCCGTAAATATCGCGTTGAACTCTTCGGAAACTTCTCCAAGTTCCTTTGTTGCGACATTGATTCCTCCTACAATCCCTGCAAATGATGATGCCGCTTTTCTTATCATTCTGACCAATTCGCCGAAGCTGTCTTCACGACCTGCAAGCTTATCTGCTTTCTGTGCAAGCTTACTGTTCTCTGTCTGCCTTGTTCCGTCAGAAGCTACTACCTTAATCTGATCAACAATTGACTTAACCATAAGAATCACAAGGATTGCTACTACTGCAATTAATACTGTCTGGAGTATAAGTGCAATTAGTGTGTTGATTATTCCTTTTTCAAGAAGCTCTAACACAATCACCTGCCACAATATCATAACCGCAAGCACTACTATTGCAGGTGCAACTGCCTTTGCCACTCTTGAACCTTTATTAGATTCCATATCTGCCTCCGTTCCGTGCATTCCATTCTGCACATTCCAAGTATACTATAATAAAGCGTTACTTTACTGCTTTATCTTACTCCGCTATCCTACTTTGCCTGCTTCTCTTCCTTCTTAAGGGATGCCGGTGTTGAATCATGCTGGATATTCTTACCATATATAAGATAAAGAATTACTCCTACAAAAAGCATGCCACCGACAATATTGCCAAGAGTTACAGGAATTGAGCTGTTGATAAAGAAATGCTTCCAGTCAACAACCGACATCTGCTCATATGTGTACCCGTACTCCGCTGCTGCCTTGGCCGCATACTTTTCATTGCCCAGTGCGAATATTCCTGCCGGAATATAATACATGTTGGCTACACAATGCTCATATCCGCTTACAACAAATGCCATTATCGGAAAGAATATAGCCCATACCTTACCTGCGATATCCTTGGCTGCCGCTGCCATAAGTACC
>CAMBEF010000122.1 GCA_945865495.1 uncultured Bacteroides sp.
TACACTGCTTGATGCGCTCAGGAAGAATAATAACAGATGCCCTGTGATGCTGGCATCATCAATTCAGGCTGCCCTGACAGGAAGATTTGCAGGCAGTGATTACGGAAAAAGCAAGCTTGCCGGAGAAGAGCTTTTCTTTAAGTATGGACGCAGCAATGGTGTAAATGTTCTCGTATACAGATTCCCTAACCTGTTCGGCAAATGGTGCAGGCCTAATTATAATTCTGCTGTTGCAACATTCTGTCATAACATAGCTAACGGGCTTCCGATTCAGGTTAATGACCGCAATACCGAACTGGAGCTTCTTTATATTGATGATCTGATAGATGAGATGATAGCAGCTCTTGAAGGAAGAGAGCACCGATGTGAATTTGAAGACACAACGGCTGTTCCGGATGTTAACGGAAGATACTGCTACGCACCCGTTACGCATCATGTGACACTCGGAGAGATAGTGGATCTGCTTGATAGCTTTTCGGAGCAGTGCAATACGCTTGTTATGCCTGAGATACCGCACGGTTCATTTGCAAAGAAGCTGTATTCAACGTATCTTTCATATCTTCCTGAAGACAGGATTAAGTATCCTTTGACAATGAACAGTGACGATAGGGGCAGTTTTACGGAGCTTCTTAAGACGCGGGCATGCGGACAGATATCTGTAAACATAAGCAAACCGGGAATTACCAAGGGACAGCACTGGCACAACAGCAAATGGGAGATATTCTACGTCGTATCAGGACACGGACTTATTCAGGAGAGAAAGATTGGACGGGATAAAGACGGCAATCTGTACCCTGTAAGAAATTATGAAGTCAGCGGGGACAAGATTGAAGCAATACAGATGCTTCCGGGATATACGCATAATATTATAAATTTATCAGAGACAGAAGATCTTGTTACGGTTATGTGGGCTAACGAGTCATTCGACAGACTGCATCCCGATACATTTTATGAGAATGTTGATGATTAAGTGAGGAGACAGAATTATGAATATTAAGATTGATTACAGCGATGTACATTTTAAAAATGACGGAAGAATAAAGCTTCTTATTCTTGTTGGTACAAGACCTGAGGTTATAAGGCTGAGTGCCGTGATAAAAAAGTGCAGGGAGTATTTTGATGTGCTGCTTGCCCATACGGGACAGAATTACGACTATAATCTCAATGGGGTATTCTTCAAGGACCTTAAGCTTGATAATCCTGATGTATATATGAATGCAGTCGGAGCTGACCTTGGTGAGACGGTTGGCAATATTATCAACTGTTCATACAAGCTTATGAATGAGACAAAGCCGGATGCAATACTTATCCTTGGTGATACTAACTCATGTCTGTCTGCGATAGCGGCAAAGAGACTGCATATTCCTATATTCCATATGGAAGCAGGAAACAGATGCAAAGATGAGTGCCTTCCTGAGGAGACAAACCGCAGAATCGTTGACATTATTTCGGATGTTAATCTTGCATATTCTGAGCACGCAAGAAAATATCTTCATGAATGCGGTCTTCCAAAGGAGAGAGTATATGTTACAGGCTCACCTATGGCAGAAGTATTACATGAGAATCTTGAGCAGATAAAAAAGTCGGATATATTGGAGCGCCTTGGACTTGAGGCAGGAAAGTATATATTGTTATCGGCACATAGAGAAGAAAATATAGACACAGAGAAGAATTTTGAGTCATTATTCAATGCGGTTAATAAGATGGCTGAGAAGTATGACATGCCTATTCTGTATTCCTGCCATCCGCGTTCACGCAAGAGAATCGAGAATTCGGGATTCAAGCTGGATTCAAGGGTGATTCAGCATGAGCCGATGGGATTTCATGATTATAATAATCTTCAGATGAATGCATTTGCGGTTGTGTCTGATTCGGGAACATTGCCGGAGGAGAGCAGCTTCTTTACAAGCGTAGGACATCCGTTCCCTGCAATATGTATAAGGACATCAACAGAGAGACCGGAAGCATTAGACAAGGGCTGCTTTATTCTTGCGGGTATTGATGAAAAGGGTCTGCTGCAGGCAGTTGAGACGGCTGTTAAGATGAATCAGAATGGTGATTATGGAATACCTGTTCCTGATTATATTGAAGAGAATGTAAGTACTAAGGTAGTTAAGATAATACAGAGCTATACGGGTGTTGTTGACAAGATGGTATGGCGCAAACAGTAAATTAAGGATAGTGATATGTGGCTTACAATACTGAAAATATTGATTGCTCTGTTAGCAATATCCGGCATCTGTATATTGTGCGGACAGGTTTTGTATACGTTGATGCCGGTTAAAAAGAGCATTCTGGCACAAAAGTTTATAGCGGGGCTTCTGTTTGAGATGGCTGTATATGAAGTCCTTTATATATTTATGGTATTCAGGTATGAGAGTCTTGGCAAGCTCACTTTCTGCTGGATGCTGGTAACGGCGGTTACAGCGGCGGCAGGTCTGTGGATTAGCGTTAAGAAAAATATCCAAAGACCATATGCAGTCAAAAAGAAGTTCAAAAAGTATTTGTCTGATATTAATATATATACAATTGTAATGCTTATATTAATCTGTGCATATACGATTATGACATTATTATATCAGCAGGAATTTCAGGATGATGCATTTTTTGCGGGAATTGCGTCAACATCATATACTACTGACACTATTATAAGATACAGCCCATATACGGGTGGAGAAGTTACGGTACTCAGGTATGCAAAATATGTGTTCTCGGGATACCCTGTAATGATAGCTTCGCTTGCTAAGGTTACATTACTCAGGCCAATTGTTGTTATGCACATAGTAATTCCGGTGCTTATGATTGGCGCTCACTATATATTGTGTTATATGTTTACACAAATGGTATTCAGAAGCCGCCGCAAATCAGAGATAGCAATGATTATATTATGCATTATTAATATGAATTCCCTGTATGTAATAAATGAGATGTCAACATCGGCCTGGATGTTTGTCGGGGCATGGTATGGCAAATCAATACTGGCAAATGTATGTATAATATCATTGTGGTATTACCTTATAAAGACTAATGATTCGTCAGTGTCGGGATATCTTGGCCTAAAAGGCTGGATTATTATTTTTATTGCTGATATGGCGGCAGTACTGTCAAGTACATTTGCGTGCATTGCAGTACTGGCTGTATCGTTTGTTATTACATTATTCTACTTTGTTAAGAAGAGAAACTGGTTTAATATTTGCGGATGGGCAATAACCGTAATGCCTATGATGATAATTATGCTTATGACATACTTACTGAGATATAAAGCATGATTTTAAAGTGAGTGGTTGGGATAGGAATAATGATTACAGAATTTGTTGCGGCCTTCAGAACGGCTTTTTATCAATATTTTTCAAGTATATATTTTTACCCGTTCGTTGTGGTTGTATGCATGATGCTGACCTTGAGGACAGGTTCAGGACTGCAAAAAAGGATATTGGTATATATACCGGTTTGCATTTTTGCAATTACTTTGTGCAATCCGATATATTGGAAGCTTGCGGGAGTGACAGCGGATTATACATATAGCAGATCATATTGGCTTATTCCGTTTTTTTTGGTAATTGCATGTTCACTTGCGTCATATATAAGTGGGCTTAATATTAGAAAAGTTACTGTATTATTGATGATATTTACGGTTGCATGTGTTGTATGGGGTGGAAATGTCAGGAATCTTTATGTTAATAAAAATGCCCATACGGCGGAAAATATATATAAACTTCCACAGGATGTTGTGGATATAGCAGATGCTGTTATTGGCAATTCTGATGGAAATATCAGAATGCTTGCTCCGAATGAGATAAACATGTATATAAGACAATATGATGCGAGAATTGGTCTGGTATATCATGCATGGAATGAAGAAGTAACTTTTGAGGAGAAATCTTTTGTACTTAACGGAGAATCAAGACTGGCCACGTTTAAAGGTCTCACAGAAGAGATGAACAGGGATAGGGCTGATATTTATTACATGGTAGCTGTACAGCCATATGCCGATTGGAATTATATTGTGCTTAAGAACAGTCAGTATGAGGCGGAAGAAATTACTGACAGTGGTTTGAGTATAATATATAAAAACGGGAATTACACAGTTTTTGTAAAGAGCAATAGTATATTGGAGAGCGGCTTGTAATGACTTTAATTTTATTTATCGCTATATTAATAACAATCCCTTATGTATGCGGATGCGCCTTCAAATGTTTCTTAAGGGATATGGGAATAGACGTAATACATACATATACAGTCGGATTTGTATTTATGTGGCTGCTGTTTTCAGTTATACAGGTTCCATTGGTTCTGAAAGATGCACCGATTACAGTGATTGCAATTATATATCCGGTACTTATGGTCCTGTTTATCGTGCTTGCTGTGGCAAAGTCAGGAATTAAGAGATTCAGACATGAATTAATAAGACATCTTGGCTTTGAAAAGCAGGGCATATTAATATATGCAATGATGGCTGCAATATTTATTGCCATAATTGCCCAGATATATGTTGCTGCAGGAATTCAGGAGAATGGCGTATATAATAATGAGTACACCATAGCACGTGCAGTGCAGATATGTTCTGACGGAACACTTGGCAGAAGGGTTAATGCGTTTACGGGGGCAGATATATCGGGAATTTCGTTTGATACGGTAATGTCATCGCAGGCCGTATTTATCGCAATGATATCTTATATATTCAGACAGCCGCCGCTTGTAGCTTCCAATCTTTATATTCCGGTGATTATCATTCCTATGATATACATGTCATATTATATGGTTTCAATGGTGCTGTTCCACAATAAAAATAACAGATATATATTTCTTATTGTGATAGCCATGCTTTCTTTGTACAGTAACTATTCGCTGCATCCGGCAGAGTCAATATGGAATCTGCTCTTTATTAATTGTTGGAATCCCAATGTCATTGCATGTCATATATTAATCCCATTAGGAACTTATTACGCTTTGACAGCGATAAATTCGGAATTCCGATGGGACAGGGCAGCTGTACAGCTCAGGGATGAAAAATCAGACAAGCTGTACAGGTCGGTAATAAAAAACAGAAGAATATTTCTGTGTAAAAGAACATATCTGGTGATGACAGCAGCTGCATTATGTTTTACAACAGCTTATGGCATTATTATGGGAACTATATTATATGCCTGCATATTTATGTATTACTATGTTTCTAACTATGGTGGGGTAGATATTAACATAAAGCGATATGCTGCAGTAATCATGCCGGCTGTAATTTATCTGGTGCTGCTGATTATCACATCAGCCGTGTCGCATACTGCCGGGAGCATATCCGGATTCTGGCAGGATTATACAACATGCTATAAGGAGATATTCAGTAACGACTTTAAAAATAATATGTATCTGCTTATTTTTATATCAGCAGTGATGTACCAGTATCTAAAAAAAGAAAGTTCAGGAAAAGCGGCATGCGTGTATATTCCAATGCTTGTTTTTGGAATCGGGGTAATTAATCCGCTTATATATATGCTTTTCAGACTTTTTGCACCGTCATATTGTAAAGTTATCTTTTGGATTCTCCCTATTAATGCAATTATAGCATATACGGTGGTTGATATGATTAATGCAGTCTGTAATACGGATACAAATAGGAATATTAATATTGCAGGCGTATGTCTGATTACAGTTATAAGTATAATCAGTTTTATGCCAAGATACGGATATAACTTTGCATGGGAAGGGGCTGCTGCACCTGATAAGATATCGGACGAGACAAGACAGATATGCGATATAATAGATAATGACGGGCAGGATAAGAATGTTATAGCACTTAACGAACTGTGTTCACAGATTAGATTATGTGATACGGGTATAAAGCTTTATTATTACACAGACAATCAGTATGCATGCAATGACGACAAAGACATGTATGCATATCTTAATCAGGATGAGCCGTACCTTCAGGGAATCGTGCAGAATGCAAAACGTGAAGGATATAATTATATTATATTCAGGAAAGGGATTCTGGATCCGAACTGGTCATCAGTTCAGTATCATATATGGCCGGCAGGTTCAACAGAGAATTATGATGTATACAGCATAGGATATTTTTAATGGAAAATAAAGCCTGATATCGGAATTGAATTGAGGAACGGGGATTAGTGTATGAACGATAGTCCTAAAATAAGACAATCAAACATTGAACTTCTCAGAATAGCTGCAATGCTGATGATAGTAGGTCATCATATGGCGGTTCACGGAATATATCATGTGACTGCAGGAGAGAATGCATACAGTATATACAGCATGGGTACACAGTTAAATAAAGCAATTATCAGTCTTTTTGCTCCAGGTGGAGAGATAGGTGTTGCGATATTCTTTATGATAACCGGATATTTTCAGATAAAGAAAAATACATTTTCTCTTAAGAAGATTATACTGCAAAGCTTCTTTTACGGAATTTTTTGTACGGCTGCGTTTGGAATCGTTGAACTGCTTTGTGGTATGACGCCGTTGTATGTAATTAAAAATATTGGAAAATTTGCAATAAAGGCAGTATTTACGCCGATAACAGGCAATGTATGGTGGTTTGTCACAGCGTATATAATAATTATGCTTCTGTCGCCATTTATTAACAGATATCTGAATGTACTCAATAAAAAGGGATACATAGTAACAATTCTGTTTATGTGGATATTCTGGTATTATCTGGCTTATAAAAACGGTGTGGCATACTATTCGGTAGAGCGTGGAATATTGTTCTATGTCATAGGGGCTTATTGCAGGAATTATACCGGGAGGTTATCCGGCAGATTATGTAAAGCGGGATATCTCATACTGTTTATATTAA
>CAMBEF010000123.1 GCA_945865495.1 uncultured Bacteroides sp.
TTTCAAGTGCTTTTTCCACATCATTTGACAAAATTCCACTACTTATCCACAAGTTGTCCACAAATATTGGATAAATATACAGTGGATTAAGCTCATTTTCATAAATCGCATTATAAACTGATATATGGCAGTTGCGCGCAACTAATACCGTGTCATGTCTTGATGTCACACCAAGTATCGCCGACATAAGGCCTATACTGCTGCCGCTGACCAGATACCACGTCTTTGCTGCGTCATAATATTGCGCAGCCCTTTCCTGTGCTTCCTTAAGAAATCTTTCCGGATGATGCAGATTATCGAATCCGTCTATCTCTGTGATATCAATTCCATATGGATTGCCTATGTCAATAAGCTGTGTATTGCGCTTATGCCCCGGCATATGCATCGGAATATACCCGGAACTGCAATAATTCTCTAATCTGTCGAATAAATCGTCTTCATTTTCAAAAGTATTTTCAAAAGCCTTCTGCCCGCTATTAGTTGGTAACATGCAACTTCACCGAAACCTCTGCTCTGCTGTCAATCAGGTCGGTTACAACATACTTTATGTCATAATCTCCGGCCTGGTCAAATGTATATCTTCCGACAAGTGCAATATCATCTGTTATATCATTACCGCATGTATCAGTAGCCGTAACACCTCTCATAAGATCTGCCTTTTCACCAACCTTAACAGTAATATCCTTAGCGCCCTTAATCTCAGCCTTACAGTCCTTCCAAGGGTTCTGAGGATTAGGGTCAGTAGGATCCCAGCCTGCATTAGGACTGTTTACCGGAATCTTAATCATCTCAGGCTTGCCGAGTGGTCCCGGTGTTGTTGTATCATCATATATGGTTACCTGTGTTCCCTGTGGACAATTATCGTATATCCACTTAACATCTCTTACGCACATTCTTACGCATCCAAGTGATGCGGGAGAACCAAGCTTATTAAACTCTTCTGTCTCAAGAGATCCGTTATTGGCAGTGTAATAAGGTACTGAGTGGAACAGATAGCCTCCGCTTATTCTGTATGCATACATACCATATGTGTAATCCACCATAAGTCTCCACTCATACTTATCGCTTGTTCTGTAACCCTCACCAACTATAGTCTCTTCGCCCTCACGGCCCACTGAACATGTAAATGCCTTTACCGGTATCGTATACTGTCCTTCAGAATCAATGCCGTATACGGTTACACATCCCATCGCTCTGTTTACCTTTACAAAATATGGATATCTTACATCTGTCGGCGGAGTATATACTACTTCCTGAGTCTTTTGCGGCTCTGTTGACTCAATCCATGTAACCTGCCTTGTCTGTTCCTGCGTCTGCTGCTCAGCCTGAACTTTATCCGTCTGATTATTCCCGGTTCCGCCTGAATTATGCCTGCTTATAATCGCTCTCACTCCGAATATTCCGCCTGTAACTGCTGCCACGATTACAAGAAGCGCCACAAGATATCCCCAGTTTCTCTGAAACCAGTTCTTACGTCTTCTAAGATACTTTCTGTTTATATTGCCACGACTCATATTTATCTCCATTCCTGCGTATATCTGTCTAATTCCGCATCTATCTGCATTATATAATTAATTTAATTAAGACTTATCTGAATAATAATATCACGAATGTAGATACAGGTCAACGAAAGACCACCTGTAAGAATATTTATCTGTACAATCATAAAGAGACCCCGGAAAATGATTTCTCCGGGGTCTCCCATGACCATGCCTGACGTGCGCCGGCATCGCCTGAAAACTCATTTATAAGCAGATATTATCTTGCTCTCTTTTTAGTGCTGAATGCTATTGCACATGCACATACACCTGCAATAATTGCAAGAAGTGCTATTGGAGCAGTATCTCCTGTCTTTGCAGATGTTACATTCTGATCTGAGGACGCTTCTGATGATGCTTCTGTTGCCTGCTCTGCCTGTGAAGGCTGTGTAGCCGGCTGAGTTGGATTAATTGCAACTATCTGAGTTGTTGTCTCCTTCTCACCATCATCTGAATCATCATTAGAACCTTCAGCACCCTTGCTTACTACTATAGCAAATGGGCTGAGTGAGTTAACCTTGAAGCTGATATTTCTATCATCTCCCTTAGTAACTGCATGCTCAACAATTCCTGCATCCGTCTTATGGAATACTCTTACGATATCGCTGCCTGAATTGTAATCAATGCTGTCATCAAGCTTTACTGTGATTGTAATCGTTCCGTTACTTACTGTAACCTTAATATTGTTTACAAGCGCATTAATATCAACAAACTTCATTCCCTTAACGTCATCTGAACTTATAAGACTGTTAATCTTATTCTGAAGCTCTGACTTGTCTGTGTCTGCAATCGCGTCTGCCTTAATGCTTACTGTGCCTGAGGCAATCTCCTTGCCGTTCTTATCAGTAAACTTCACATCCGATGATACCTCTACACCCTTAACAGGAACCTCGCCGCTTTCATCAGGAACAACCTTTACATTATCTGATGTTGTAGGTGCCTCTGTTGATGGCTGACCGCCTGTAGTTGGCTGACTGCCTGTTGATGGCTGTGTTGGATTTGTAGGATTTTCTGTAGGCTTCTCTGTAGGCTTCTCTGTAGGCTTCTCAGGCTCAGTTGGCTTCTCAGGGTCTTTTCCACTGTCATCTCCAAATGGATTCCATGAGCCAAGGAATGTCTCAACAGTAATTGCGCTTCCATCTGCAAGCTTAGGCTCTGTAAATACCTTAGCCCACGAAGCTCTGTTAGCTGAATTATCAATGCCTGCTGTCTCGATTGTGCCATACTCACCGCAGAGTGCCGACTCGCCTCCAAGTGATGTAAGCCATCCTGCTGCTGATATCATTGATGCGCCATAGCTGTAATCAGTATTCCAATAGTTGTCTGCTACATCAACAGTTGTCTTATAGAATACTGCCTCACCTGTGTTAGCCTGCCATGGTCTTCCGAAGTATCCCGGCTTAGATGTATATGTTGAAGCTGTGTCAACTCCAGGTGTTGTAGAAGTTACGCGGCATTCATACATAAGATATCCTCTGCCTGACTTCTGCTGAGGTGCTGTTATATATCCAACATCATTCTTCTTACCGTTGTCTGTCTGGTCATTAGTATTGAATACAAGGTTACATGACTTAAATACCGCTGTCATTCCACCGAAAATGTAATCTGTGCCACCAAGTACATCACACTTGTTAAATGCTGCTGTAGTACCTGTTCCGCCATAAAGTGTGTCCTGACGTCCGATGAACTTACAATTATTGAAGTATGCCTGACTTACATCATTACCGATTGCAAGAGCTGCAGCTCTCTCAACATACTCCTTCTCCTGAACCTTTGTATCACCTACAGTCTTCATTGTAGAACGTGCAGCTGAACCTTCCTTGGCACCTGCCTGCTTCTCAATAACATCCTCTACAGACTTAGCTGATACATACTGGTTAAATGAATTCTCAAATATAATTCCGTCTGCAGAGAATCCGTCTGAATTAATTACAACTGTTGCATTCCAATAGCTTCCGTTAGTTGTTCCTGCCCCCGGATTTGTAAAGCTTGCATAACCGTTAGCTTTGTTAGCTGCAAGAAGCGCTGCATCATACTTACAGTCACTTCCCATACTGTAATATGTGTATCCATGTCCGTAATACCATGTAATACGTACTGCATTTTCATCGATTCCTACACCCTTATTGTTGAGTGCAATACTTGGATTATCACTTGAATTCTTAAGTTTGATATTAGGAACATCAATTACAAGCATTTCCTCATAATTGCCCGGATCAATCATAATTGTGACTTCCTGATTAGAAGTTCTTGTCATCTTACGGGCTGCATCAAGTGCATCACCAATTGTTGCAAATTCCTTATCAGAACCTACATAGAGAACTGACTTATACTCAGCCTGCTCCTTAACTGTTATAGAGCAGAAATATGTCTGGCTTGCATTGCTTCCTGCCTTTGTTGTGATAACAAAATCACCATCTTCAGGTGCCGTAATCTTAACTGAATCAATTCTTGATGTACTTCCTGACTTCTCATCAACTGTTACATCTCCTGCTGTAAATGAAGCACTGTAGCAGTATTCAATTGTTACCTCACTGCCCTTCTTTACATTAGGTACTGTTATAACAGCATCTGATGAAGAACCGTTTGCAAGAAGATATGTCTTATTAACAACAACATTAGATGTAAGTGCAAGACCTACATAATAATTAACTCCGTTAATCTCTGTAATTGCGTTAGAACCGTTAAGCTTTGCAAAATCCCATGCTGATACCTCTGACATTGGAATTGTTACTTCTGCGCCTGCTCCGTTAACAACAACATCGGCCGTTGCACCCTGAACTACAGGTACACTTGCGATTCCGCCAATCTTAACCGAATACTGTCCGTCTCTTAATTCTACTGAAGCATTAATGTCAAATGTGTATGAGTAACCATCCTCATTAATATTTGTAAATGTTACGTTAGCGCCTGTTGTATCTGTCACACCCTGAACCTTAACAGTTACAGGATAGACAGGCTTCTTTGTAAATTCAATGTTCTTTGTTGTATCTGTTGTTGCTGATATTGATGTTGTGTCCAGTGTGAAGTCATTAACTCCTTCTGCTGAAACAGTATATGTAACTCCTCCCTCAACCTTAAGTGTATAGGCACCTGCTGCGTCAATATTGAACTCAGGTACAAAAACATTGTCAGACTTGAATGTAAGCTTCATGTTGCCAAGCTTATCTGCATCAATACCTGTTACATTACCTGATATTGTAACAAGACTTACGCCTTCGATACTAATATCCTTTGCCATATCTGATGAATCAAGATCAATCTTATTGCATGATGCACTAACTACGAATCCGTTAGCATCCTTAAGTGATACATCATATGAATACTTACCTGCAAGACTTACTGAATAACTTCCTCCATTAACCTCTGCCTCAGTTACTCCGTTAGTTGTTGTATTGGTAAATACAAGCTTATATCCAGATGGAATTGATGCCGGAGCTGTCACACTACCACTTACCGTTACCGTAGGGACATGCTCACGTGTAAGACGTCCACATACAAGCTTTTCATTAGTACACCATAATGTATACCAGCCTTCTTCTGCTGCGTAGAATGTACCCTCTTCCATCTTATTAGCTGCTGTGTACTGGAATTCCGCTACGTCTCCGTTTGGTGATGAGAGCTTATAGAGCGCTGCATTACCATTTGATCCGAGATATGCTTTGAGGATATCTCCTGTATACAGATAAACCTGAAGGTTAACGGCATCTGTTGAACCCTTATTTGAATAAAGATATCCTGCATATGTATTGCCGTTTCCATCTGTAAGTGACTTATCATCATATCTTGTCAGCTGGGTGTTAGTTGTTCTCCATCTGTGTGTTGTTGTGTATCCGCCATCATTAAACTTAACAGCATCAACACCTGCAGCATCCTTTGCAGTAAATCCTGCAATATTCTTTCCCTTTGTACCTGCATCCACACCCGGATAGAAAGAATTAATAACATCTACTGTAAAGTTATTGTTATACTTAGTTGTATCAAGAGCTTCTGCACCAAAATCCCATGCATCTATCTTAGATGTATCAAGACCTGATGATGGAGGTGTTGCAGGCTCCTGCTCCTTTTCTTTATTCTCAACCTTAATTGAATAAAGATATGACGTACCTGTTGCTATAATATCTACATATCCTGCTTCGCCTTCATGACTATATGTAAATGTATCTGCATCTGCTGCAGTTCCGCCTACCGTATAATTATGATAACCCGGATGTGAAACCACAGTTACATCTGCCTTTTTGCTTACCGGAACACTAATCTTCGCACCGGTATTAAACTGTGAATCGCTTCCCCTTGATGTAAGCTTTCCTGTTGTTGCATCAATCTTAAGTCCGTTAAATTCACCTGTAGTACCATTGATGTTATCTGTGTACTTATTTTCACTTTCTGTGCCATCAAAGTACCACGTTGTCGTGTTTGTACTCTCTTCAGCTTTTGCCTGAATTGCAAATACGCCGCCCGGAATCGATGTCATCAGACCGACAATCATCGATAAAGCAATCATAAGTGCTCCAGCTTTTCCAGCTCTCTTTTTTAAGCTGCTCTTCATCGTGAGAATCCCTCCTATATATTATATTGTGCAAAACACTCCACTGCAGTTTGCAATATCATCAGTATAGTATTAATTCTCACAAATAGCAATCACATTTTTAATATTTTTTATGCAGATTAACCATATTTTTACATTTTCGTAATATTATATAATCTTTAACCACTTAATATAGGGAATTTTGTAATATTTATTGTGCAGTTTCTACAAATCATGACTTACATATATATATTTCATTCTTATATTATCGCAAAAAAGACACTACTTATGTAGTGTCTTAATAAAAGTGCCTGGAACAGGAATCGAACCAGTGACACGAGGATTTTCAGTCCTCTGCTCTACCATCTGAGCTATCCAGGCATAGTAGCGGGGACAGGATTTGAACCTGCGACCTTTGGGTTATGAGCCCAACGAGCTTCCGGGCTGCTCCACCCCGCGGCATTAGTATTATCTTTCACATCGCTTTATCTAAAAGCAATGGATGGAGAAGGATTCGAACCTTCGAAGACGAAGTCAACAGATTTACAGTCTGCCCCCTTTGGCCACTCGGGAATCCATCCATAGAGCCGACAATCGGACTTGAACCGATAACCTGCTGATTACAAATCAGCTGCTCTGCCAATTGAGCCATGTCGGCAT
>CAMBEF010000124.1 GCA_945865495.1 uncultured Bacteroides sp.
GACATCATGTACAGTAGGCAACCAGAGCTGCGAGAATAAGAACAACTAATACTCAGGGTATTTGGATTGCTGGCGAGAGAGTGTTTGGGTTATAAGCACTCTCTCGTTGTGTGTTTATGGTTGTATATTTATTTAAAAAGAAAAGACAGTAAAGATATAGACAGATTTGGAGTAGTTAAGTAATGATTCATCAGTATAAGAACAACGGATACAACATAATACTTGATGTCAACAGCGGAGCCGTTCATGTTGTTGATGACATAGTTTATGATGTTATAGAGGAATACAATAAGAATGAAGATGCTGACGGCAGATTTACAGACACTGATAAGGATAGCCTGGCTGAGAAGTTTGCATCAAAGTACAGTAGGGAAGATATATATGAAGTATGTGATGAGATTGAAGAGCTTACAGAGCAGGGCCGTCTTTTCACAAGAGATATATATGAACCTTACATAGACAGCTTTAAGGACAGACCGACAGTTGTTAAGGCGCTCTGCCTGCATATAGCACATGACTGTAACCTCGCATGTAAGTACTGCTTTGCAGAAGAAGGAGAATATCACGGACGCAGAGCTATGATGTCATATGAAGTAGGTAAGAAGGCTCTTGACTTCCTTGTCGCCAATTCAGGAAGCAGACGCAATCTTGAAGTTGATTTCTTCGGCGGCGAGCCGACGATGAATTTTGATGTTGTTAAGCAGCTCGTTGAATATGGAAGAAGCATTGAGAAGGAGCATAATAAGAATTTCAGATTCACGCTTACGACTAACGGAATACTCCTTAATGATGAGATAATGGAATTTGCCAACAAAGAGATGGCGAATGTAGTGTTAAGCATTGACGGACGTAAGGAGATTAATGACCTTATGCGTCCTACACGCAATAACCACGGCAGCAGCTATGATATAATTATGCCGAAGTTCAAGAAGTTTGCCGAGAGCCGTAATCAGACTAATTATTATGTGCGCGGTACATTTACACATAATAATATCGATTTTTCAAAGGATGTTCTTCATCTCGCAGATGAGGGATTTGAGCAGATTTCGGTTGAACCGGTAGTTGCAAAGCCGGAAGATGACTATGCAATAAGAGAGGAAGATCTTCCTAAGATATTTGAAGAGTATGATGCACTTGCAGCAGAGCTTGTTAAGAGAAAGAAAGCCGGCAACGGATTCAATTTCTTCCATTTTATGATTGATCTTGATGGCGGACCATGTGTAGCCAAGAGACTTTCAGGATGTGGCTCAGGCTGTGAGTATCTTGCAGTTACTCCTTGGGGTGATTTTTACCCATGTCACCAGTTTGTAGGTAATGAAGAATTCATAATGGGTAATGTGGACGAAGGTATTACACGCACAGACATCAGAGATGAGTTCAAGGCGTGCAATGTATATTCAAAAGACAAATGCAAAAAATGTTTTGCAAAGTTTTTCTGCTCGGGCGGCTGTGCTGCAAACTCTTATAATTTCCATGGCAATATCAATGATGCATATGATATTGGATGTGAGATGCAGAGAAAGCGCGTTGAGTGTGCAATTATGATAAAAGCGGCACTTGCAGACAAATAATTTATTATGGGCATGGAGGATTGATATGAGGTACGATTTAAAAAAGAAGATTATCTATTCGATAATCATTTTTGCACTGCTCTTTGGAATGAGTTATGTTGCTATATTCGGAATGAAGGACGGATACGGCAGCATAGGACAGATTAAGCAGGGACTCGATCTTGCGGGCGGTGTCAGCATAACTTATGAGATACAGGAAGATAATCCAAGTGATCAGGATGTATCGGATACGATATACAAGCTGCAGCAGCGTGTAACAAACTACAGTACTGAGGCAGAGGTGTATAAGGAAGGCGGCAACAGAATCACTGTTGAGATTCCAGATGTAACAGATGCCAATGCAATTCTTGAGGAACTCGGACAGCCGGGAACACTTATGTTCCTTGACAGCGACGGATATACTAAGTTCAGCAACGGAGAAGAATGCACACCTCTTCTTACAGGTTCAGACGTTAAGAATGCAGTAGCAGGAGCAGACACAAGCCAGTCATCAACAAGCAAGTATGTAGTATCACTTGAGTTTAATGATGAAGGTAAGCAGAAGTTCGCAGATGCAACATCAGCTAACGTAGGCAAGATTATTTATATAGTATATGATGGTAAGGTTGTAAGCGCACCAAGAGTTAATGAGGCAATTACAGGCGGAAGCGCACAGATCGACGGAATGGCATCTTATGATGAGGCTAACACTCTTGCTTCATATGTAAGAATCGGTGCAATGCCTCTTGAACTTAAAGAGATGCGTTCACAGGTAGTAGGTGCAAAGCTTGGAGAGACAGCAATCCAGACGAGCCTTCTTGCAGGAGCAATAGGTCTCGCAATACTCTGCCTGTTCATGATGATTGTCTACAGAGTACCGGGTGTCGCAGCATGTCTTGCACTCGTAATATATGTAGCACTTGATATATTTATACTCAGCGTATATGAGATAACACTTACACTTTCAGGTATCGCAGGTATCGTATTGTCAATCGGTATGGCTGTCGATGCCAACGTCGTAATCTTCTCCCGTATAAGAGAGGAAATCGGCGCAGGCAAGAGTGTTGATGCGGCAATCGAACAGGGCTTCAAGAAAGCTATGTCAGCCGTAGTTGACGGTAATGTTACAACAATTATCGCAGCACTTGTTCTGTATCTGAGAGGTTCAGGTTCAGTTAAGGGATTTGCGATAACTCTTGGAATCGGTGTTGTACTTTCAATGTTTACGGCACTTGTTATTTCTAAGACAATAGTACGTCTGCTTTACAACTTTGGCTGCAAGTCAGAGAAGCTGTATGGCTCTGTAAGACATAAAAAGGTATATGATTTTGTCAGCATGAGAAAGGCTACATTCGCTGTTCCGGGCGTAATACTTGCTATTTGTATTATCGTGATGATAGTGTTCACAGCCAATGGTAAGGGTGCACTTAATTACAGCCTTGATTTTGCGGGTGGTACTTCTACAACAGTCACATTTGCAGAAGAAATGTCACTTGCTGACATTGATGCCAATGTAATCCCTGTAATCAGGGAAGCTACAGGAGTTGCCAATGTACAGCAGCAGAAGGTAACAGACAGTACACAGGTAGTATTTAAGACAGATGAACTTTCATTATCACAGAGAGAAGCACTTAATACAGCACTTGAGAATAAGTTTGGTGTGGCTGATTCTGATATTGACAGCCAGAGCATAAGTTCAACGGTCAGCTCAGAGATGAAGCAGGATGCAGTTATAGCTACTGTACTTGCAATTATCTGTATTCTTATATATGTATGGTTCAGATTCAAGGATATCAGCTTTGCCGGAAGTACGGTACTTGCACTTGTGCATGATGTTGCAATCGTATTTGCGTTCTATGTATTCTCAAGACTTTCAGTCGGCGGAACATTTATCGCATGTATGCTTACTATAGTCGGATATTCAGTTAACTCAACAATCGTTATATTCGACCGAGTACGTGATACGATTAATTCGGCAGCAGATAAGAACAAGCTGGATTATAAGCAGGTTGTTAATGAGAGTATCACTAATACACTTACAAGATCAATTAATACATCACTTACAACATTTATAATGCTTGCTGTATTGTATATATTTGGTGTTGCCACAATCAGAGAGTTTGCACTTCCTCTTATGGTTGGTATTATTGCAGGTGCATTCTCATCAGTATTCCTTACCGGTAATATGTGGCTTATATTCAGATCTGCCAAGGAAAAGCATCAGGCTAAGGCTGTCGTAAGAGAAGCGGAAAAAGAGAAGAAAGCAGAGGAAGAAGCTGCAAAGAACCTCAGCAATTCAAAGAAAAAGAAGAAAGATAAGAAGAATAACGAAGGTTAATCTTACATCTGAAAGGATATATGCCTGCGGCTTATGTAGCGTCGCAGGCATTATTTTTATAATATGAGTATATGGAAAGTATACGCCAAAAAGGCGGATTTTAAAGGTATAGGAGCTAAGTACGGAATTAATCAGGTGATTGCCCGCATAATAAGAAATCGTGATGTGACGGAGGATTCACAGTATGAGGAATATCTGTACGGGGGACTTGAAAGCATGCATGATCCGGCGCTTATGAAAGGAATAAGTGAAGCAGCAGCTATTATAAAAAATGCAATAGCAGACGGAAAACGCATAAGAATAATCGGTGATTATGATATAGACGGGGTATGTTCGATATGTATACTTCACAAAGGGCTTATAATGGCGGGAGCAGACGCAGACTATGTTGTGCCGGACAGAATAACCGATGGATATGGAATAAATGAGAATCTGATACGCAATGCGATTGCAGACGGCATAGATATGATTATAACATGTGACAACGGAATTGCAGCATATGATGCAATTGTGTATGCAAAGGAAAATGGTATGACTGTTATAGTAACAGACCATCATGACGTGCCGTTCAGTGAGAATGCAGACGGGACAAGAGAATATATCATTCCACCTGCAGATGTTGTGGTTGACCCCAAACAGTCAGACTGCGGATATCCGTTTAAAGAATTGTGCGGTGCGTGTGTCGCATGGAAGCTGATACAGCATGTCCTCGGGCAGAAGCCTCAGGACAGTGAATTCCTGATGTATCTGCTTGAGTTTGGAGCAATTGCCACGGTTGGTGATATAGTAAGCCTTCAGGGAGAGAACAGGACAATAGTCAAGCAGGGACTGAGGCATATTCATGCGGGAACGAGAAATGTCGGACTTAAGACACTCATGGATGCGTGTGGAGTTGCGGAGGCTGATTTCAAGGCATATCATATAGGCTTTGTGGTCGGACCGTGCCTTAATGCAAGTGGAAGACTTGACAGTGCTGTTAAGGCAATAAGACTCCTTGAGACAGATGATGAAAAGCAGGCACAGACTCTTGCTGCAGAATTGAAGCTGCTTAATGACGAACGCAAAGATATGACGGAAAGAGGAGTCGAGAATGCGTGCAATGCGGTAGAACGTGAGTATGGAAGCAATATACCGCAGATAATAGTTGTGCATCTCGATAACTGCCATGAGAGCGTTGCCGGTATTATAGCGGGAAGAGTAAGAGAGAAATATTACAGACCGTGTATAATATTCACGGATTCGATAGGCGAGCCCGGAATGTACAAAGGTTCAGGAAGGTCAATAGAGCCTTATGATATGTTTGCGGGAGTTAACAGGTTCAGGGATATGCTGGAGAAGTTCGGTGGACATCATATGGCAGCGGGTATGAGCATAAGAAGCGAAAGATTTGAAGAGTTCAGGGAATGTCTTGTGAATTCGATGGACATGAGCGATGAAGAACTTACACCGGTAACATGGATAGATGTGCCGATGCCGCTGGACTATGTAACAGAAGAGGTGACAGAACAGCTGCAGCTGCTTGAGCCGTTTGGTAAAGACAATCCAAAACCTGTTTTTGCAGATAAGAATCTTACGATTGTAAGAAAGAATATAATAGGGAAAAACCGCAATGTACTCAAAATGATACTTCAGACTGCTAACGGACGCAGACTTGAGGCTGTGAAGTTCCACGTCACGCAGGAAGAGGCTGATAATATGAAGGCAGGGGATATTATTTCAATTGTTTATTACCCTGATATAAATACATTCAATGGCAACAGCACGCTCCAGATGATTATCTCCGAAATAAAGCATTAAAAATACCCCCGGGTGGAAGGCATGTTACAGTCTGAAATCCGGGGGCACATTTTATATTATGAACGTTTTATCTTTATAAGGCACTTATTCTGGTCAGCGTGCTCGAATATGTAATCAATGAAAGGTTTTTTGAATTCTTCCGGAATGTCAGCCTTGCGTATCATGACAATCATCCGGCCTTTGTTAAACATCATGTAGTATCCGAGCTTATCATATATTGTGGTAAATTCATCCCAGTTGTAGGTGTATGATATGTTAAAATCTTTTATCTCTGCGAGAATTCCTGTTGGCATAAGTGTAATCTCACATGGGGCACTCTCTGATGCATCACGGTGTTTCAGATGGTAGCTGATGCTGCTTTTGCATTGTGAAAATATGAAAAATGGATATGCACAGAATATTACATAAACAATCATTAAAAATGATGAACGGAATCCGCAGGCAAAGAGAACAATCGATGCTATAGCAGGAATGCACGAAAGAATGAGTTCAGTCTTATTGCGCCAGAAACGGTTCCAGTATACAATCCGGGAGTATTCTTTGCCATCAGCCTTGAGCCTGGTGTTAAATCTTATAATATCCATTATATAAATCCTCATTTCTGCTAAAAAATAATCTTTGATTAATATAACACACGCAGCAGCTTTACTCAATAAAATAATAATAAAATCGTAATATAGCTGTTCCAAAAAGGGCGAATATAGAGTATAATAAAAAATAAATAATCAGATAAATATGCGGCAGTAATGCCAGTGTACCGGGGAGATTTTGTTGTGGAAAAAGACAGCGTACGCGATATTGCAATGACTAATATTGTCAGCAGGCTTGACAAGGAAGGAACATTCACTGAAGTAGTATATGAGATTCTGCAGGAGACACAGAAGTACCTTGAGTCTACGTGTGCAGCCCTTATGCAGATTAATTC
>CAMBEF010000125.1 GCA_945865495.1 uncultured Bacteroides sp.
AGATGGGTGTTATATTTGCTATTGAGCCTGTTTATAAGCATATAGTATATAATGTGGAGCGTGCAAGAAAGGTGCTTGATGCAATCAATTCACCTAATCTGCAGATAATATTTGATCCTGTGAATCTGCTTAGCATTGATAATTATAAGCAGCAGGATGAGATTATAGAGCAGGCATTTGACCTGCTTGGACCTGACATTGCTGTTGTGCATGCCAAGGATTATGTTATAGAGAACGGTGAGCTTAAGTCTATAGCGGCAGGCACAGGCGGAATGAACTATCCGCTTCTTCTTAAGAAGATTAAGGAGCACAAGCCGTACGTACATGTTACACTTGAGAATACAGTTCCGGCCAATGCAGTGGCAACAAGAGAATTTATGGAAAAGTTATACGCAGAGGTTTAATGATACGGCACCAACTTAAGATGCCCGGGATGTGGGCGGAATGGAGATTATTATGAAAAAGTTAGAAGAATATGTAAGAAGTATACCGGATTTCCCTGAGAAAGGAATTATATTCCGTGATGTGACGAGTGTTCTTCAGGATGCAGACGGACTGCATCTTGCAATAGATGGAATACAGAATATTCTTAGTGATGTTGATTTTGATGTTGTAGTAGGCCCGGAGTCAAGAGGATTTATATTTGGAGTTCCTGTTGCATATAACATGCATAAGGCATTTGTCCCTGTACGTAAGAAGGGCAAGCTCCCATGCGAGACTATTTCACAGGAATATGCGCTTGAGTATGGTACAGCAACAATAGAGATGCATAAGGATTCAATCAAACCGGGACAGAAGGTAGTAATTATTGATGACCTTATTGCAACAGGCGGAACAACTGAGGCTATCATAAAGCTTGTAGAAGAACTTGGCGGAAAGGTCGTTAAGATTGCATTCCTTATGGAACTGGAAGGACTTAAGGGAAGAGATAAGCTTGCCGGATATTCAGTGGATTCTGTAATTAAATATTCAGGCAAATAGTGCTCTTTTGGTGCTGTTGGCGGTGCAGACTGGTTCCAGGGCTACATATTATTTATATATTATGTGGGAACCGGGATGCACCGTTTTTAATATATAGTGAGGATTACGTGTATGGAAAAGATATGGAAGTTTTTTGAAAATCTTGATGAGTTTGTATATGTTGCGGATGTAGACACATATGAACTTGTGTATATGAACAGGAAAACACTTGACACATTTGGCTATAAGTCCATGGATGAAGTTAAAGGGAAAAAATGTTATGAGGTGTTTCAAAAAAGCGCGACGCCATGCACAATATGTAATAATGCAATACTTGAAGACGGCAGATTCAAGGAGTGGAGATATTTTAATCCGCTGCTGAACAAGCATCTGCTGTTAAAAGACACAATGATGGAAGATAATGGCAGAAGATACAGAATAGAGCTGGCAATGGATGCTACAACAGAAGAAGAAAAAAACGGAATGATTCAGGAATATCAGAATCTCGAAGAGATTGTGAATGAGGGGTTGAGACTTGCTCTTCGTGCACCTATGCCTGATGACTCGATTAATGTCCTGCTTGAGTATATAGGCAAAGAACTCCATTGCGAAAGGATATATATTTTTGAAAAGGATAACAGAGGATACGATAACAATACATATGAGTGGTGCGCAAGCGGAGTGGAACCGCAGATACAGAATCTGCAGAATCTGACTCCGGATGTATGCGAGAGCTGGTATCATAATTTCAGCCAGGATAAGAATATAATGATAGAATTTCTTGAAGATATTAAGGACAGCAACAGAGTACTGTATGATGTGCTTGCACCGCAGAATATACATTCACTGGCTGTAGTGCCGCTGTATGATGATGAGAAGATAATAGGATTCTACGGTGTTGATAATCCTCCTGTCAGGTCACTTGAATATTCAACCAATATGCTCAATATAATGGGACATTTTATGGTATCTGCAATCAAGCGCCGTAATCTTGTAAAAGAACTTGAGATGATGGGTATGACAGACCAGCTCACCAAACTTGGCAACAGATTTGCAATGGACAAATATATATCAGAGATCAGACCTGAGAGCAGCATAGGAGCAGTCTATTGCGATATAACGGGACTTAAGAGAGTTAATGACAGCCAGGGACATATTGCCGGAGATAACCTCATATTAAGGGCTTCACAGTGCCTTGCAAGAACATTTGACGGATATGGTGTGTTCAGAATAGGCGGTGATGAGCTCCTGGCATTGTGTGCCGGAATCAGTGAGCAGGATATGAAGACTCTGGTAGAAAAGCTCCGTGCCGATATGCCTGAACATAATGTGACGATGGCAGTTGGGGCGATATGGCGCAGCAACAACAAAGAGAGCATGGACAGACTCCTTACAGAGTCTGAAAAACTCATGTATGAAGATAAATCAAAATATTATGCGAATGCGGAGATTGACCGCAGGCGTTAAGGAGGAATATGTCAGCTGTAAAGTCATTACATGTATCAATGGAGATGTGGGGAAGCGTGTTCTGCCTGATAATGGTTGTATGCCAGGTGCTGGGAACGACCAAAGGAGATAAGAAGCGCAGGGCATTAGTATGGATGGAGCTTTCCATAGCACTTCTGCTTGTAATGGATTCAATGGCGTGGCTTTTTCGCGGATATCCGGGAACAGTCGGATATTATATGGTCCGTATAACTAATTTCATAGTGTTTGTGACGAGTGACACGATTCTGATGTTGTATCATATTTATATATGCAGATGCATATTCGGCTCAGACAGCAAGGCAGCAGCAATTATACCGGTAAGATTAAGGATTGTGCCGATAATCGGTATTATTGGTGTTGCAATGGTTGTAATATCTCAGTTTAACGGAATGTATTATTATTTTGATGAACTGAATTTTTATCATCGCAGCAGCCTTCATTCATTGTCGCTCATCATTCCGCTTATAGGAATGATAATTGATCTCACGATATTAATACAGTACCGGAGAAGGCTCAGCCGGCTTACATATGCGGCAATGCTCTCATATGTAATTCTGCCATTTGCGGCGACTATAATACTTATATTTTTCTATGGAGTATCCCTTGTTAACATAGCAATAACAATATCTGTAATATTCATGTTTGTTACATCAATTGTTGAACAGAATATCGAATATGCACAAAAAGAAAAAGAAATGTACAATCTGCGCGTTGAGATGATGCTTTCGCAGATAGGTCCGCATTTTATATATAATACACTTACCACAATAAAGCACCTGTGCAAGAAAGATCCGCAGATGGCAGCACAGACGGTGGATGAATTCGCAGTGTATCTGAGGGGCAACATTGATTCGCTTATGAATAAGAAGAATATTCCCTTTGACAAGGAGCTTAATCATGTAAGGAATTACCTTGCAATAGAAAAGAAGCGCTTTGGCGACAGGATTAATGTCATATATGATATAAAAGAAAGCGGTTTTATGATTCCGGCACTGACGCTTCAGCCGATTGCAGAAAATGCCATAAAACACGGGATTACCAAGAAAGAAGGCGGCGGAACCATAGTAATTGCATCAGAAAAGACTGATAGCGGATGGAAGGTTACAGTCAGTGATGATGGAGTTGGTTTTGATACAGGTACACCGAAGAACGACGGAAGAATGCATGTGGGTGTTGACAATGTCAGAAACCGCCTGAACAGCATGTGCGGAGGGACATTGGATATCAAAAGCAGAAAAGATATCGGGACAACGGTCATTATAAATATACCTGACAAGCCGATGCCGGTTGAGAAAGCAGAGATATGGAATGAACTGGTAAAATAGATTTTCATGGGGGCGCAATATGAATATACTTATTGTTGATGATGAGATGATGGTCCTTGAAGATACGGAAGAAACTGTCAAAAAGGTCTTTCCGGATGCTGTGGCAGTCAGTGCTGATAATTACAGAACGGCTCTTGAATATGCCAAAGAGACAAAAATAGATGTTGCAATGCTTGATATAGAGATGCCGGGAATGACAGGGCTGGAACTTGCCCGGCAGCTAAAAGACATAAATCCGTTAACGAATATTATTTTTGTTACGGCATATGCGGAGTATGCGCTCGAAGCATTTGGAATGTATGCAAGCGGATATCTGATGAAGCCCGTTACGGAAGATGATATAAAAAAGGCATTTGATAATCTGCGTCACCCTGAGACGAAAAAAGATAATGGGCTGAAAGTTCAATGCTTCGGTAATTTTGAAGTGTTTTTTAACGGAGAACCATTGCAGTTTCCAAGAGCTAAGGCGAAGGAATTACTGGCATACTTAATAGATCTGAGGGGCGCAAGTGCCAATACAGGTGAACTCTGTGCCGTACTTTGGGAAGATTCGACGAAGGTAGCCCAGAATAAGCATTATCTGAGAAATCTCATATCGGATTTGAAAAAAGTTTTACAGCAGTGTAATGCGGGAGATGTATTTGTTACAGCGAGAAATAGTTTTTCTGTTGATGTGGATAAAATAGACTGCGATTACTACAGATATATAAAGAATGACCCTGAGGCTGTCAGCGCATACAGAGGGGAATACATGAAGCAGTACAGCTGGGCAGAATTTTCAATGATAACATTAAAAAAAATAATTAAAAATGTATAAAAAGTACTAGATATGTGGCGCTTTTGTGGCTATTAATCTGGTATAATCCGTCAGTACACATGATTTAGACAAGCTAAATCTAAGATTTTGATAATAATATTTTGAAAGAAGGAGATATTGAATGAACAGACTGAGAAAGTTGGCATCAGTTGTTTTATGTGCAGCACTTATTGCAGGATATGCACCGGCGGCTACACAGACTGCACTTGCAGCAGACAACAGTGGCGCAAAGACAGTAACAGGCAGCGCAGCATATGCCGGCTCTGGGAGTGCTGCAGAGCCAGAGACAGCATCTGCAACGGCGTCGTCTTCTGCAACAAAGGAAAGTGGCACAGCTAAGACAGCTTCAGGCAGCACACAGACGACAGATGCTGCAAATGCTGCAACAGGTAAGACCGAAGCAGCCACAGGCACACAGGCAGCTGCAAAGACACAGGCAGCTACAGAAGCCTCTTCAACTGCAGTTAAGGCAAAGCTTAAGACAGCAGGAAGAACAGCTTCTGAGACTGAATTCAAGAATAACGGATATCCTTACGGAATGGATATGGGCAGGAGCAGTGTAACTCTCGTTATGGAACTTGAGAGCGGAACGATAGATACTGCAGAATGGTCAAGAAGCACTGATAAGAACGGAGAGTACCAGGCGGTTGACAATTCTGTAGCAGGAGCGCAGATAAGCAATACTGAGACTAAGAGCTCACTTGTTATGGATGATACAGCACTTGGTGACGAGAAGTACTGGTACAAGTGTACTGTTAATGGTAAGGAGTCGGAAGCAGTACAGCTTGTATATGCAAGCAGTTACAGCAACAGTGGCAAGAACATTAAGGTAGTATCCGGCGGATATGGCGGTGATGCAAATTGCTGGTATGTAAGCAACGGAGCAATGGCATACAATGTAAAAAGTCTTGACAGTAAGCAGTTTAATGTAATAGGAAGATACGTCAAGGACGGCACTGAATACTGGATTAATACATCATATAACGGATACTGGGAGATGTACTCTTCGGATAAGCAGACACCTGAATCGTCAGATAAGTCAACACTTGAACTTGATGCATTCAGAGTATCATTTAATAAGGATGACAGCCACAGAGTATTATTTGAGGCAGACCTTGCAGACGGACAGACAGGACTCTCAGTAGGTGCGGATGTTATGCTTGCTGACAGTAGTATAACTGATTATGCGGACAATGCTTCGCTGAAAGGAATTTTTGACAGCAAGACAGGGAATATTGCGTCAATACAGATGGTCGGAGCAGCCACGATAGATGATGCACTTCCTACAGACCCTGCGTTCGTACTTCATTATATGGACACACCGTCTAAGTATTGGATAGGATTTTACAGTGAAAGAAGCGGTGCATATTGGTCAAATAATCTTTATGATAATTCTAGGTTTAAAGAGAACATAAAAGATACAAAGGATGTTGACGGACAAAAGGTAGCTACTGAGGTTGCAGGAAAAGATTCTTACATGACAACATCATGGACAGGGATTGAGTCAGGTTCGACAGTAAGCTTCCAGTTCGGTGTCGGAAGTGTCGAGGAAGCCGGAGCTACAATCAAGATGCAGACAACATCTACAACAATCAAGCTTGATGATGCTGACAGTTCACTTGAGTATGCTGTATACGGTCCGGATAATACACCGGTGCAGCTAGTAGACGAGAATGGTAATCCGCTCTTTGAGTCAGACGGAACAACACCTCTTTACTGGAGACAGGTAGGTGACGGTGAGACTTCAATTACATTCTACGGACTTACTGCCAATACCAAGTATACAGTAATGTCAAGAAAGAAGAATACAACAGATACACCTGACAAAGCAGGAGATATCACAACGAGTGTGGATCCTACGAAGCCGAAGGATGACAGCAAGCCGGTAGAGTGTACGGAAGGCACAACAAGCCTTGCATTCATCAATCTCAACGATGATTATACATATCAGCTTCAGGATAAAGATGGCAGTATT
>CAMBEF010000126.1 GCA_945865495.1 uncultured Bacteroides sp.
GTCTGAACCTTATGCTGCTCTATATACTCAACAACAGCTCTTCTGTCAAGTCCTTCGCGGCATGTCATAAGGAAACCGAACCAGCTTGGATTAGAATTAGGACATGCCTCAGGAAGAATAAGCTTATCAGATACATCTTCAAGTGCAGCCTTAAGTCTGTCAAAGTTATGTCTTCTTCTCTCAACAAATGAAGGGAACTTCTCAAGCTGTGCACATCCGATTGCTGCCTGCATGTCTGTTGCCTTAAGGTTATATCCAAAATGTGAATATACATACTTATCAAATCCGAGCGGAAGTTCACCATACTGTCTGTCAAAACGGTGTCCGCATACATTGTCATGACCTGAAGGACATACACAGTCACGTCCCCAGTCACGCATTGAACGGATTATTCTGTTAAGAAGCGGATTATCTGTATATACTGCACCACCCTCTCCCATAGTCATATGGTGCGGTGGGTAGAAGCTTGATGTACCGATATCACCTACAGTACCTGTAAGCTTATCCTCTCCGTCTATTGTATATACTGAACCGAGCGCATCACAGTTATCCTCCACAAGCCACAGCTCATGCTTCTCACAGAATGCCTTAACTGCTGCAAGGTCAAATGGATTACCGAGTGTATGTGCGATCATGACTGCCTTAGTCTTCTCTGAAAGTGCTTCCTCAAGCATATTGACATCAATATTGTACTGAGGTATCGTAACGTCAACAAATACAGGCACTGCGCCGTACTGTATCATCGGAGTTACAGTTGTAGGGAATCCGCATGCAACCGTAATTACTTCATCGCCTCTCTTAATCCTCTTGTCACCAAGAAGAGGTGATGTAAGTGTCATAAACGCAACAAGATTGGCTGATGAACCTGAATTAACGAGTGAGCAGTAACGTACTCCGAGGTACTCTGCAAACTTCTTCTCGAATTCGTTAGTATATCTTCCTGATGTAAGCCAGAATTCAAGCGAGCTGTCTACGAGATTAACCATCTCCGCACTGTCATATACTCTTGACGCATATGATATTCTGTCGCCCTCCTCATATGGCTTCTTAGAATGGTACTTATCGCAGTACTCCTTAACTAATCCAAGTATGTCTTCCCTTGCTTCCTTCTCAGTCTTATTCTCGAACATATCTGTCTCCTATTCAAAAAATTCATTAATCTGTCTGTCCATGCATGCCACAACATCACCGTTGTTGTCATATACATTGTACCATTCGACACTTCTGTTTATTGCCTCATCAAAGTTCCAGCGCGGCTTCCAGCCAAATGTGCTCTTAAGCTTTGAACAGTCAAGCTTAAGGAAATTCGCTTCGTGAGGGCCTCCGTCATACTTGTTGATCCATGATGTCTTCTTGTCTGAAACCTTATTCCATGCCTCACAGAACGTATCAACGAGCCTTCCCGTTGTAACACAGTCAGACTCATCAGGTCCTACATTATAGTATCCCTGATACTTCTTATCTTCATACTGTGCCTTTGCAATCATAAGATATGCCGCAAGCGGCTCAAGCACATGCTGATAAGGTCTTGTGGAATGAGGATTGCGCACAACAATAGGCGTTCCTGCAAATGACGCCCTTGCGCAGTCAGGTACTATCCTGTCATTGGCAAAATCTCCGCCGCCTATAACATTACCTGCCCTTGCCGTTGACACGGCAACATCCATATCATTAAAAAATGAGTTCTTATAGCTGTGTGTAACAAGCTCTGAACATGACTTGCTGTTAGAGTACGGGTCATATCCGTCAAGCGGCTCGTCCTCTCTGTAGCCCCATACCCATTCCTTATTCTCATACACCTTGTCGGTTGTCACGTTAAGGAATGACTTTACACAGGCATTCTGCCTTACACATTCACATATGTTAACCGTTCCCATTACATTAGTCTCATATGTGTATACAGGATTCTTATATGAATCCCTTACTATCGGCTGTGCTGCCAGATGCAGCACTATCTCAGGCTGCGCCTTTGCAAATGTCTCCTTAAGGTGTTCAAGATCTCTTATGTCTCCTATAACAGAATCCATCTTGCCTTCAAGTCCGCACATATCAAAAAGTGCCGGATTCGTTGGCGGTTCAAGGGAATATCCTGTAACAACAGCCCCTGCATTCACAAGGATTCTGCAAAGCCATGAGCCCTTAAATCCTGTATGTCCCGTTATAAGAACTCTTTTTCCTCTATAAAAGCTTAAATCTCTGCGATTCATCATTACTCCATTTCTGCCCGGTTTTCATGGCATATCAAGTCTGTGTGCAGGCATTAATCATTCCATGACTTCCATGGTGCCTTACCGCTCTGCCATAACTCTTCAAGCTTCTCCATCTCGCGCTTTGTATCCATGCACTGCCAGAAGCCGTTATGCATATATGCCTTAAGCTCACCCATCTGTGCCATCTTGCGGAGAGGCTCCTGCTCAAATACGGTGTCATCTCCTGCTATATAATCAAATATTGCCGGCTCGAGTACCATATAACCTGCATTAATTCTGCTGCCGTCAACATCATCCTTCTCCCTGAAGGAATTAATGGTATTGGATGAATCTATATCAAGCACACCGAACCGCTGTCCTACTGATACTGCAGTCATTGTGGCAATCTTTCCGTGACTTCTGTGGAACTCAAGAAGCTTGTTTATATCTACATCACATACTCCGTCACCATATGTCAGCATAAATGTCTCGTCACCGACATACTGCTGTATTCTCTTTACACGTCCGCCTGTCATGGTGTTCAGACCCGTATCAATAAGCGTAACCTTCCATGGTTCCGTCTTATTATTGTGTACGGTCATCTCGCCGCCCTTTGTAAAGTCAAATGTAATGTCGCTGTTATGAAGATAGTAGTCTGCAAACCACTCCTTTATCACGTACTGCTTATATCCACAGCATATGATAAATTCATCAAATCCGTAATGTGCATACTCCTTCATAATATGCCACAAAATAGGCTTACCGCCAATCTCTATCATTGGCTTTGGTTTAAGATGACTTTCTTCACTTATTCTCGTTCCGAATCCTCCGGCAAGAATTACGACTTTCATACTTTCCTCATTTCCGCACACTGGGCGCTTTTTATTAGATTAAATCTGGTTAACCCATATTAAGACTAATTATAAAGGTTAATATACCATATTCAGACAAAATATGCAATCTTACCTATTGCCATAATATGCCGGTATGTTTAAAATACCAGATAGGAGTTTTATTCCAGCTGTATTATTAATATACCTCTGTGCTTATGCACAGACTTAGGCTGCCCCTGTAAGGAGGGCAGGAACGGAGATTAAAATGACTTTTACTTATGCTGTCTTTGCAGTTCCCTTTATATGTGCGGGACTGTATTTTTATGGGATTGGGAATTCACGGCAGAGGATTTTATATGTTGTGATGTTCGGAATTGCGACTGCAATCAATTATTTTGCGGCATTTGCAATGCTGGCACTTATTGTGGCGGACAATGCCGTCACCTCAGATTCTGCCGACAGTCCCGGACTTTCATGGATATCTGTCAGATTACTATTGCGCAGGCTTCTGATGATTATTGCAGGCCTGATTCCGGTGAATATAGTATATGTAGTGGAGCATTATGTATCTGCGGGACAATCGGTGTGCTTCTGGCTCCCTGATTTTCAGTACTGGAACCTTCTTTTTGAAAAACACTGCCTTGACGGCTTCTACTGGTTCTGGCTCGCATATATACTTTTTATTGCCGTATGCCCGCTGATTAGCGGTTTCCCCGGTATGACGCGGTTAAAAACCGCTGCGGTATGCGGAACGGCTGTTTACGGAATAATGATATTTTCTTCAAGCATTACACCGGACTTTGTACTTATGCTTCTTCCGTTTACAGTTCTTATGGTCAAAAACCGCAGTTTTGCTGCAGACGCTTCAGGTGCATCCGCTGATATAGCTGACACAGTTCTCATGATTATAATGATAGCCGGTCCGGTGATTATGTGCCTGTACTCTTCAGATTACAACTTCGGAGTATTGAGCATTGCAGTAACAAAATTCCTTAATATATTTGGAAAACTCGGAATCGGTTCAATTATCGGCGCAGCTACCCTTATCTCGATGATTTATTCTATATACAGGACACTGAAAACCGATGCAGCTACAATAAAGGAGAACATCTTATAATGAGTGATATTACAGATAAAAAAATAAGCCATACATTTTTAATTGAATTCATAATCCTTGGTGCAATAGGCATATTTATATTCTCATCACACGCATATCAGGACTTCTGCGAGACCATGAGACACGGCCTTACCGTGTGGAATGCGCTTTTTGACGGAAAGCTTATCGATTTCTATGCGTACTGCGGCGGCAATAACGGTGGCATCTATTGCGGAAGCGACATGATTGGCACATATATGGATGCACGATATGATTTTACGATTTATGTGATATTTGCGATATGGAACTTTCCTCTCTGGCTGATTGAACATTTCAGAGGCGGCAATATACAGAATTCATTTATTGCAATGATGTATGCCAAGTCCATGCTGCTTGCTGCGGTTGCCGTAACCGGACGTCTTATCATAATGATAACACGTAAGATAACAGGAAATTCACAGAATAACGCAGGACTCATACTCTCATATCTCTCATCATGCCTGCTGCTCGCCAGCCTGCTTATAATCGGTCAGTATGATGTACTTGCACTTATATTCATCCTTGCCGGAGTATATTTTTATCTCAATGATAACAGAAAATATTTTCTTATATGCTTTATAATCGCCAACAGCATGAAATACTTCGGGCTGCTTTACCTGCTTCCTCTTCTGTGTCTTAAGGAGAAGAATCCGCTCAAGCTTATCGGTCAGCTCGCATTAAGCATGTCACTGAGCATATTCTGGAAAATATTCTTCTCTCTCGGAACATACGGAAGCGCCGTTCTCTCCAACAATGACGGACTTATCAGCATGCTTACCGACTATCAGATATTCAGCGGTGTTTCAATATTCTGGGTATCTTACCTCGTTCTTGTAATATACTGCTACAAGCGCAGCAGCATGTCGCAGGCAAGGCATTACCATGAGGTTATATTTGCAGGCTTTGTAACATATATGCTTCTCTATACTGCAACGCCTGCCTATCCTTACTGGGTAGTGCTGCTCATACCGTTTCTTACAATTATGCTCCATACAAGCGGAAGTCTGTACGGACTTAACACATGGCTTACCGTAATGTTCGAGGCTGCTCTTTTAATCAAGCATTACACATGGTATTCATGGTGCTACAGCCGTGTTACTTACGGCAATATGCTTCTTTATAAGCTCTGCCCCAATAAGGCTGTCGGAGCACCTGATATCGGCAAATATATCAATTACTGGTTTGAGCAGTTCCCCACATGGCACATCCCGGTTATGCTGTCAACCGTATTCACGGCAGCAGGCTTTGCTCTGATACTTATTAACCGGCCGAAGGAAACAGACGGTGATACACTTACTTATACCCAGAAGCCTGCGCTGATGCGCATAAGACTTGCAATATCACTTGTAATTCTTGCGATTCCTGACCTCTACTATATAGGAGTCTCATCAGGCTTACTTAAAAATATGCAGCCGTAAAGCTGCAAAAAAGCCATATTGTGAATGTACATCTCACACTCACAGTATGGCTTTTCTGTTATCATAACGGCTGCTGCCGGCCTTTATATGTTATTTTGCTTTTATCTTTCCACTCTTACATCGCTTGTAAGGAAGTCATGGTATGCAAGTGCAATACCCTCCTCAAGCTCTGTATGATACTTCCAGCCGAGTGACTCAAGCTTACTTACATCAAGAAGCTTTCTTGGTGTTCCGTCAGGCTTTGATGTATCATACTCAATCTTACCTTCGTAACCTACAACCTTCTTAACAAGCTCTGCAAGCTCTCCGATTGAGATTTCCTTGCCTGTACCAAGGTTGACTGTCTCGTCTCCGTCATATGTATTCATAAGATATACACATGCCTCTGCAAGGTCATCTACATAAAGGAACTCACGAAGAGGCTTACCTGTTCCCCAGATTGTAACTGTAGGCGCATTGCTCTCCTTAGCTTCATGGAATCGGCGGATCATTGCAGGAAGCACATGTGAATTCTGTGGATGATAATTGTCATTAGGTCCATAGAGGTTAGTAGGCATTACACTGATGTAATGTGTTCCGTACTGACGGTTCATGTACTGGCAGTAACGGAGTCCCGAAATCTTGGCAAGTGCATATGCCTCATTAGTCTGCTCAAGTGCACTTGTAAGCAGGCAGTCCTCCTTCATAGGCTGTGGTGCCATTCTTGGATAGATGCATGAGCTTCCAAGGAAAAGAAGCTTCTTAACACCATTATCGTATGCATTCTTAATCATGTTCATCTCCATGATCATGTTATCATACATGAAATCAGCAGGATAGAGGCTGTTAGCCATAATTCCGCCTACCTTTGATGCTGCAAAAAATACATAATCAGGCTTCTCTGTTCTGAAGAATTCCTCAACATCAGCCTGTCTTCTAAGGTCAAGCTCCTTAGA
>CAMBEF010000127.1 GCA_945865495.1 uncultured Bacteroides sp.
ATTTTTCGTAATCACATGCCTGCGTTATAACTTTATTAATAATCTCTTTCTCCGGTATCTCCGGTACGATTTTAATATCTGTCTCAAAATCAATATTAATTGTCATAATTCCTCCGATGCCTGTCATCCTTCTTATTCTTATTGTATACGGTGCCGTTGGCCATTCTCTTCTTACGGAGCTCCTCCTTCTCCTCGTATGCCTCATACGCCTTAACAATCTTCTGGACAAGCGGATGTCTTACAACATCCCTGTTATCAAGCTTAACTATTCCTATCTCATCAACACCGGCGAGCACCTTAAGCGCAACATCAAGTCCCGATACCGCATCCTTGGGAAGATCCTTCTGTGTCTGGTCTCCGGTAACTATTACCTTGGAGCCAAAGCCTATTCGCGTAAGGAACATCTTCATCTGTGCAGGAGTTGTATTCTGTGCCTCATCTAGAATAATATACGCATTATCCAGTGTACGTCCTCTCATGTACGCAAGAGGAGCAACCTCGATAAGTCCCTTCTCCATGTTGGCATTGAATGATTCAGGTCCCATAATCTGAAATAATGCATCATACAGAGGTCTTAAATATGGATCTACCTTACTCTGCAGGTCTCCCGGAAGGAAGCCGAGCTTCTCACCCGCCTCAATTGCCGGTCGTGTAAGGATTATTCTTCCTACCTCATTATTCTTAAATGCATTGATTGCCATAGCCATTGCAAGGTAAGTCTTACCGGTTCCGGCAGGTCCTATACCGAATACTATCATCTTATCCTTAATCTCATTGACATAATGCTGCTGGCCGAGTGTCTTAGGCTTGATAGGCTTGCCGGCAATCGTGCGGCACACTATATCCTTATCAAGTTCCACTACAGCATTCTGGCGTTCTTCCATCGCCATTGCAATTGCATAATCCGCATTCTGTTCAGTAACCACTCCGTTGCTCTGTGACAGCTTAAGCAGTGACTCAAGCACTCCAACAGCCATACTGACCGAATGCTCCTCACCACTCACATGAACTTCAGAGCCTCTTGTAATTATACTGACTTTCAATGCTCGTTCTATCTTCTTGGCATATTCATCAAATCTGCCAAATACATTAACACTATGTTCGGCAGGTATACTAATCAAATGTTCTGACATCACAAGATCTGCGCTCCTTAAATGGCATTACTACGTGAATGCTCCCTCTCATGCTTGCATTCACATCCGTTATGTCTATTTTAACACTATCTGACACTATTTGGATACCCTCTTTCTTTAATTTATTCAAATAATTTTCGTAATTGTCAGTCAATATCTGTGTTACTTCTTCCTCACTGTGCATTCCTTCCTCAGTGACATATTCATATACGGTTCTTCGGCCGGCACACACAGGAAGCAGAAAATCCTTCGTAAGCCTTAGTCTGCTGACCTCTGTAACAATGTCATACTGCTCATAATCTGCCGGAAGCAGCCCCAGCTCAGCCATGCTCCCCATTACACTTATAATGTGGTGGGTAACTGATTTTCCCGTATACATCTTGCATGTATAGCCCCTCTGCACCGTATTGTTATACTGTATCGAGGTTCTTACATATACATCCGCATCTGCCTGTACATAACGTGTGTCTACTTCTTCTTTTGCATCGTGATAAAGAACTATCTCCCCACTCACAAGCACATCCCCTGTCTTAACCTCATCCCCTTTCCTGACCAGAGGTGTCCCGCACCTTGTTATGATACTCTCAACCACACCGTCAGAGGATGCAATGATGTCAGACGGACTTTTCATTTCCTTAACCACGCTGTCACCGTCATTTTCCTTAATATGCACTATAAGCTTTGTTCCGCTTTTTTCTGCTGATACCCATGTAATATCATCAAAATCCTTACGTATCTTCTGTTCAAGGCTGTCACACATTACTTTTGACATTCTGCATCCCACATATACATCATTTTCCTGAAGGTACGAAACTATTACATTATCCGTGTAATAGCTGTTTCCGTCAACCTCTATCTCCCATACAAACATCGACATTATTTGCAGAAGCACCGCCGCAAGCAGCATTCCCGCCACAAATGAATAATGCTTCCTGTACCTGAACATAAAAAAAGGAAGCCCTGTTTTCCTTAGAATAACAAGCTTCATCCCACATTTTTTCAGAGGTTCCTTAAGCCGCAGAAAATCTGCCGCTACGATACTGAACTGACATCCTTTATCTGTTTTCGTAATATCCCATATGCGGATTTTTTTCATTCTGCACAGATTAAAAAAACGCTCCGGAGCCGGATTATCTGTTGACGCAAGAACTACCCCACGCAGATTTCTAATTACACATCGCATATTAATTCCTTTCGTTATGGTATTACGCTCTCGATAAAACCTGTTATATGTATCTCCTCTTCATTGTAATATTCAATTGTAAGGCGCTTTCCGCTGACGCTTACGCACCCCTTCTTAGTCCTCATCTTAACAAATGTATCGCTGTATTCAAGTATCGTCCTGAAGTTCTCAATGTGAACTTCCCTGCATCCGATAATCGTTATGACAGGCATGCCAAGCACCGCATCCTGTGACAGATGAAGTGACTCACTGATTCCCATTAATACACCTGCTTTCATTATATATATGTAAATATATGCCTATCAAATGTACAAAATTACAAAAAAATAATCCGAAAGCCATTCACATGACCTTCGGATTATTACTAGTTAGAATTAATTATACTTGCGCTTTCTCGCTGCCTCAGACTTCTTCTTACGTCTTACGCTTGGCTTCTCGTAATGCTCTCTCTTACGGATTTCCTGCTGAATGCCTGCTTTTGCACAGTTTCTCTTAAATCTGCGTAATGCGCTATCTAAAGTCTCGTTCTCTTTAACGATTACGTTTGACATTGGCTCGCCCTAACCACCCTTCTGCTGCTGAATTGTGCACAACAATACCAAGGGTACTAATTTATTGCACAATGAATAGTATAACATATTTTTCTCATTCGTCAAGAAAAATATTCATAATATTTTTTATAATGTATAAAGCCGGTCTGTATCAGTATATCAGCGGTTAGCAAGCTCTTTAACTATGTCTTCCCATGTCAGGCCTTTAAGTGACATAAGAACCATTACATGATATAAGAAGTCTGCTATCTCATACTTAGATTCTTCAGGATCCGGATTCTTGGCTGCAATTACTATCTCAGTGGCTTCTTCTCCAACCTTCTTAAGAATCTTATCTATTCCCTTGTCGAACAGATAATTGGTGTATGAGCCCTCCTTAGGATTAGCCTTGCGATCCTCAATAACAGCCATTACGTCATTGAACACCTTAAGAGGATTGACCTGTGTATACTCGGTTGAGACAAGATTGCGGTAGAAGCAGCTTCTGTTGCCTGTATGGCATGCTGCACCTATCTGCTTAACCTTGGCAAGGAGTGTATCATTATCGCAGTCAATCTCTATTGAGCGCACATACTGGTAATGTCCTGATGTCTCACCCTTTACCCAGAGCTGCTGTCTGCTTCTGCTGAAATATGTCATCTTGCCTGTTGCAAGAGTTGCATTATATGACTCCTCATTCATATATGCTACCATGAGCACCTCATCAGTCTTGTAATCCTGTACAACAACAGGAATAAGCCCCTGTTCATTAAGCTTAAACTCCGCAAACGGTATTGAGCTTTCAAATGTATTCATTGCAATCCCGGCTTCCTTAATAGCCTGCTTTGCTTCCATGAACGAGAAGTCAACACTGCTGATTACAGGTCCTGACACACCTGCAACCTCAGGCTGTGAAAGCTCCTTTATTATATCTGTTCCGTCATTGGACGATGCAAGCTCAACAATAGCAGGAATTCCTGACGCCTTGGCAGTATCAGCCTTCTCCTTATCCGTATCTGATACAAATATACATGACAGTTCATTATCCTTTGCCATATCGATTGCATCTGCATCCGCGCCCGTATACCAAAGGCCAAGCTTGTCATTGCCAAAGCGGTCCTTGACTTCTTTCATCATAAGGAGATTCGATTCCTTGGCATCCTCAAGCAGCACTGTTGAGACGCCTGCATAAAGGTACTTCTTTACATCCTCAACACGTCTTATGTTACCTGATGCGTACATCGGAATATCAATAAGCTTTGATATCTCTCTGAGTATTCCGATTGCCTTATCATGTGATTCATCATCATATGAAAGATCTATTACAATCAGTTCATCCGCTCCATTCTCGCTGAACTTAGAAGCCACCTCAACGGGTGAGTACCTTGCATCGATGGGTACTCTGCATTCTGCTGATGTATAAGCCTTCTCGTTCTTAAGATATATTATTGGAATAAGTTTTTTGTATGACATGTCTGTAATTACCTTTCTTCAAATTCATCAACCGCCTCTTTCAAGTTGATGCGCTTTTCATATATTGCTTTTCCTATTATTGCACCATGTATTCCGGCATTCTGTATATTGCGCAGATCATCCATTCCGGATACTCCGCCTGATGCTATAATATCAATTCCTGTCTTATCTGACAGAAGCTTCGTCTGCTCAACATTAGGTCCCTGAAGCATGCCGTCCTTAGATATGTCAGTATACACAATTGTCTTAACGCCCATATCCTTCATTGCAAGTGCCATTGACAGAGCTGTCTTATCGCTTAACTTTTCCCAGCCTTCTACAGCAACATATCCGTCCTTGGCATCAACGCCGACAACTATATGCTCCGCTCCGAACTTCTCAATAGCCTCACGTATAAACTCAGGATTCTCAACTGCCTTCGTTCCTATTATAGCCCTGTACACTCCAAGTTCAAGGACTTCTTTTATATTCTCAAGAGTTCTTATACCTCCGCCAAGCTCAATAGGTATATTGACAGATGAAGCAATCTTTCTTATAACCTCGGCATTAACCGAACGCCCCTTAAGTGCTCCGTCAAGGTCTACAACATGAATAAACTTAGCTCCGGCCTTCTCAAATTCCTTTGCAATCTCCCATGGTGTGTCTGAATAAACATTAACATTATCAAAAAGTCCCTGTGTCAGCCTGACACACTTGCCGTCCTTAATATCAATAGCAGGATATAATCTCATTAATCCGAATCTCCATTCTGTATTCTATAACGTACCCTTGGTTGACAGTACGCTCTTAATTCTTGAATCTCTCATCGTAGCTTCATCAAGTGCCTTTGCAAATGCTTTAAACATGCCCTCAATTATGTGATGGTCATTACTTCCCGCCATCTGCTTAATATGAAGGTTCATTCCGGCAGCGTATGATATTGCATAGAAAAATTCCCTTACCATCTGTGTATCAAAATATCCGACCGAATCGGATGAGAATTCGCCGTCAAATACCAGATAAGGACGTCCCGACAGGTCTATTGCACACAGTATAAGTGCCTCATCCATAGGAAGGATTATGTCACCGTAACGTCTGATTGACTTCTTGTCTCCAATCGCCTTGCGGATTGCCTCTCCGAGCACAATTCCAGTATCCTCTATTGTATGGTGGCAGTCAACGTAAAGATCTCCCTTTACGTTCATCTGCAGATCAAAAAGTCCATGCTTTGCAAAGCTTTTAAGCATATGGTCAAAGAAGCCTATGCCTGTGTCTACCGTTGCCTCGCCTCTTCCGTCTATCTTAAGCGTACACTTAATCTGTGTCTCGCTTGTATTACGCTCCACAGTTGCGGTTCTGAAATCTGATGACATATCCTGTTCCTCCGTGTCAGTTAACTATTCAAATCTTACATGTATTGAATTGGCATGTGCAGTAAGTTTTTCTGCCTTTGCAAATGTCTCAATATCCTCATGGATAGGCTCAAGTGCTTCTCTTGAGTACATAATGATGCTTGATTTTTTAATAAAGTCATCAACACTGAGTGGTGAAAAGAACTTGGCAGTTCCGTTGGTAGGAAGTACATGGTTAGGTCCCGCAAAGTAATCACCAAGCGGCTCTGAGCTGTACTCCCCAAGGAAAATAGCTCCTGCATTCTTAATCTTTGTCATTGTGTTGAACGGATCCTTAGTTACTATCTCAAGATGTTCTGATGCAATCTCGTTAGCCACGTCAATTGCCTCATCAAGATCCTTGGCAACAAGTATATATCCGTAATTCTCGAGTGACTTCTCAATTATCTCACGGCGTGAAAGCTTAGGAAGATATCCGTCAATCTCTGCCGATACTTTATCTGCAAGCTCATCACTTGTAGTTACAAGTATTGCAGATGCCATCTGGTCATGCTCTGCCTGTGAAAGGAGATCCGCCGCAACATAATGCGCATTGGCTGTCTCATCTGCAATAACCATAATCTCACTAGGACCTGCTACAGAGTCAATGCTTACATGTCCGTATACTGCTTTCTTGGCAAGTGCTACATATATATTGCCGGGTCCGACAATCTTATCAACCTTAGGAATTGATTCTGTTCCGTATGCAAGTGCCGCTATAGCCTGTGCGCCACCAACCTTATAGATTACATCAACACCTGCTTCATTGGCTGCAACAAGTGTCGCA
>CAMBEF010000128.1 GCA_945865495.1 uncultured Bacteroides sp.
GTGTCTCTGAAGCATCAACAAACAACAGCGCTATGTAGCTTCCGAACAGATACTGGACCACAAGTGCCGCACTACTGTATACAGAGCCAACTATAACGGCAGCACGTATTCCTGCACCTATTCTGTCGACCTCCTTGGCACCTGCGTTCTGTCCGCCGTATGTCGCCATTGTTGAACCGAGTGCATCGAACGGGCACGCAAAGAACATCTGAAGCTTACTTCCTGCCGTCATCGCAGCGACACTTACAGAACCGAGTGTATTAACCGAAGTCTGCAAGATTACGCTTCCTATCGCTGTTATCGAATACTGGAGTCCCATCGGGACACCATTTACAATGAGGTTAATCGCATGCTGTCTGTGAATCTGTTTCTCACCCTTCTGGAACTTAAGCACGTCGTACTTCTTATTCATGTAAATGAGGCACAGAAGACCTGACACAAACTGTGATATATCTGTCGCCAACGCAGCTCCTGCAACTCCCATCTTAAGTCCTGTTATGAACCATATATCAAGGAATATATTCATAACCGCCGAAAGCACCAGGAATATTACGGGAGTCTTACTGTCTCCGAGCGCTCTTATTATACTTGATACGATATTATACAAAAATACTGTAGGTATTCCGGCAAATATTATTACTATGTAATTATATGAATGCCAGAAAATATTGTCCGGTGTCTTCATAAGTCTGAGAATTGACTGTGTGAACACAACCGAAAGTATAGTAAGTACTATTGAAAATACAATGCTCAGAATATAGCTGTTATAGACATATTTTCTAAGTTCCGAATACCTGCCTGCTCCGAACTGCTGGGCTATAGGTATTGCAAACCCACCGCATACGCCCATGCAGAAGCCGATTATCATAAAGTTAATTGAGCCTGTGGCTCCTACACCGGCAAGTGCCTCTACGCCAAGTGTCTTACCGACTATCATTGTATCTACAAGATTGTAGAACTGCTGAAAAAGCATTCCGAACAAAAGCGGAATGGAAAAACCGAGAATAAGCTTCATCGGCGAGCCTTTTGTCATATCCCTGACCATTGTTATTACCTCATGATTGTGATATTGATATTAAGACTGCCCTGTTCTTGCCTTTATGTAAGCCTCTATGACATCCGCAGTCTTCTCAAGCCCAAGTCTGCTGCTGTTGATGAGCAGATCGTAATATCTCGAATCGCCCCACTTGCCATCACTGTAATAATTATGATATGACTTGCGCTTTCTGTCTCTGGCCCTTATCATTCTTGCAGCTTCAGCTTCCGATACATTCTCAATTCTTTTGATTCTCTCAACCTTCCTGTCATCGTCAGCCGTCACAAATATAGTTATAAGCCCCTTGTTCCCCGCGAGTATAGCATCTGCACAGCGACCTACTATTACAAACGAATCTCCTCTCGATGCCATTGAACGTATGTAGTCAAACTCCATATTGGCAAGACCATCTTCAGGAGCATTACTGTAACCGCGTACTGTCTGCGATACAAATGCACGTCTCGGAGATTCATCATACTTCTCAATTGCCGAAACGTCAATACCTTTTTCACGGGCAACTTCATTAAGAAGATTCCTGTCATAAAAAGGAAGATTCATTCTCTCAGCAATCATCTTCGCAATCTCATGTCCGCCGCTTCCGTATTCACGCCCCAACGCTATAATCACCTGTCTGTCTTCATGTTCCATACCTGTCTCCATTTCTGCACTTTACATGCGTAAAACCTAACCTCAATACCAATATCATATAAAACCATAAGATTCTATATGAATTTTCCACGAATTATCCTACTTAGATTATAACATATCCGGAGCTATTTTAAAGCCATTATTACAAATGCAGAACTCTCTCTCTTATCTCCTGTGTTCTTCCCTGATTCCAGAACTGCGTGCCGATATAGCCGCAGGTTCTTCTTGCGACATTAAGCGTATTCTGGTCCCTGTTATGGCAGTTAGGGCATTCCCATACAAGCTTTCCGCCATCCTCAACTATCTGTATCTCTCCGTCAAATCCGCACTTCTGGCAGTAATCGCTCTTGGTGTTAAGCTCGGCATACATGATGTTGTCATATATGAACTGAAGAACCGTTATGACTGCATTTATATTGTTCTGAAGATTAGGAACTTCCACATAGCTTACAGCTCCGCCCGTTGACAGTGCCTGGAACTGTGATTCAAACTTAAGCTTTGCAAATGCATCTATCTTCTCTGTAACATTAACATGGTAGCTGTTAGTTATATATCCCTTATCGGTAACACCCTCAATAACGCCGAACCTCTTCTGAAGGCATTTTGCAAATTTATATGTTGTGCTCTCAATCGGAGAACCGTAGATGCTGAATGCAATGTCAGTCTCCTTAGTCCATCTGTCGCATGCTTCATTCATGTGCTTCATGACTTCAAGTGCAAACGGTGTTGCCTCCGGGTCTGTATGTGACTTGCCGGTCATATAGCGCACGCATTCGCACAGCCCCGCATAGCCGAGTGATATTGAAGAATATCCGCCATACAGAAGCTTGTCTATCTTCTCGCCCTTCTTAAGTCTTGCAAGTGCTCCGTGCTGCCAGAGGATAGGTGCCGCATCCGACAGTGTTCCCTTAAGTCTTTCGTGTCTGCACATAAGAGCCCTGTAGCAGAGCTGAAGTCTCTCGTCAAATATCTCCCAGAACCTGTCATAGTTCCTGCCTGATGAAAGTGCCACATCTACAAGGTTAATTGTAACAACACCCTGATTGAATCTTCCGTAGAACTTGTAATTGCCGTTCTCATCCTTCCAAGGTGCAAGTGCACTGCGGCATCCCATAACAGGGAAGCAGTTGCCCTCTTTAAGCTCCTTCATTTTCTTTTCCGATATATAGTCCGGAACCATTCTCTTGGCTGTGCATCTCGCAGCAAGCTCCGTAAGATAATAGTATGGCTCTCCCTCACGGATGTTATCCTCCTCAAGGACATATATAAGCTTAGGGAATGCCGGTGTTATCCATACACCTTTTTCATTCTTGACACCCTTTATTCTCTGTCTTAACATCTCCTCAGTTATGAGCGCAAGGTCCTTCTTCTCGCATTCATTCTTTGCTTCATTAAGATACATAAATATAGTCAGGAAAGGTGCCTGTCCGTTAGTTGTCATAAGGGTGATTACCTGATACTGGATTGTCTGGATTCCCTTTTCTACTTCCTTGCGCAGCCTCTTCTCTACTATCTCGTCAAGCACTTCTTCCCCTGCGTTGCTTCCAAGCATCTTAACTTCATCAAGCACTTCTTTCTTAATCTTATCTCTTGACACCTGTACGAACGGAGCAAGATGTGCAAGGCTTATACTCTGTCCGCCGTACTGGTTACTTGCGACCTGTGCTATTATCTGTGTGGCTATATTACATGCTGTTGAGAAGCTGTGCGGCTTTTCGATATATGTTCCGCTTATGATAGTTCCATTTTCAAGCATATCTTCAAGATTAACAAGGTCACAGTTATGCATATGCTGTGCAAAATAATCAGAATCATGGAAATGTATTATGCCCTGTCTGTCAGCTTCCACTATATCAGGCGGCAGCAGTATTCGTCTTGAAAGATCCTTGCTTACCTCTCCTGCCATATAGTCACGCTGTACACTGTTTACTATAGGATCCTTGTTGGAATTCTCCTGAAGTACTTCCTCATTATTACATTCTATAAGTGAAAGGATTCTGTCATCTGTCGTGTTGGACTTACGCACAAGAGAACGCGTATAACGGTATCTTACATATCCCTTGGCAATCTCAAATGCGCCCTTAGCCATTATCTGGTTCTCTACAAGATCCTGAATCTCCTCCACAGATAATGTTCTGTTCATCTTCTCGCACTTGTACTCTATATAGTCCGCAATATCATCAATCTGCTCTTCTGTCAGCTCTTTTCTTATTCCTGCATCATTAGCTTTTCTAATCGCCATTATAATCTTATCAATATCAAATTCTTCTTCTGAGCCGTTGCGTTTTATTATCTTCATTCCTGCGTCTCCCTTTCCTTATATGATGAATCCGGTTCAATATTATGTCCCCGCCCGCCTGCATTATTGATTAACCGATAATCATTAAATGCATGTAGCTTTTATAGTATATACACAATATATAGATAATTCAAGTGTTATTTTAACTAAATATTGCGTTTTATTTTATACAAACAGGCCGTTGTAAAGCCGCTTCGCGTAGCTGTCCGTCATGCCGCTTATGTAGTCCGTTACCATAAGTATCCTGAGATAAAGCTTCTCGCTTTCGTCCCTGCCATCTGACTGGGCTTTGTACATTGATTTGTAGAATCCTGATATTATATCAATCGTCCGGCAGTCGATAAATGTCATCTTATCATCCGTGTCAAAACGCACTGCTGCCGGCATAAATTGTCCAAGCAGTGATTCTATGACTCTTCTGCCGAACAGCTCTGTCTTAATCTTAACGGGACTTGTATATATCATCTGCTCACTAAGCTGTGATATTGCTCCGATTATGTGCCCTGATGATGTGTTTTCAAAAAGTTCGCCTTCAAATGTTCCGTTTATTATTGCATCATAATTCTTTACAAATGAATCCGAGGCCTCTTCTATCATTATCCTCTTCATACGCTTATTCCACATCTGAAGTGCCGTAAGTTCGGGATTTCTGTGCCCGCTTCCTATCTCTTTTGCGCACAGCTCCTTAAGTATGCTTATATTCTGATACATGTCATCATATCCATTCGCTTCTGCATACACTTCAAGCGATGCTTCTATCTGTGAATAGCTGATAACTTTTTTGACCATTGCGTCTTCTATGTCTGATGTTCTGTACGCTATATCATCCGCTGCTTCAAGAAGATACGAAAGCGGATGCCTGCTGCCATTCATTCCCGTCTTTGACGATATGTCGTCAAAAAGCTCTTTCTCAGCAGCATTATAGCCAAATTTACGATATTTTGATGACGGTGCGATTGCAACAGACGAGACCGGATATTTGATTATTGCCGCAAGCACTGCATATGACAGGTTGAACCCGGCAAGTGTTCCCAGATATGGTGTTGCCGACAATATTCTCAGTGATTGTGCATTGCCTTCAAAATGGTACAGGTCTCCCAGCTGTTCGTCTGTAAGTATTCTGTCAATGCTGACACCTTTAAGCTTAAGGCTTCTTATATTATTCTGAAACCATTCCCTTATTGCATATTCGCCAAAATGTCCGAATGGCGGATTGCCTATATCATGAACGAGCCCTGCACAAAGAAGCACGTCGGAAAAATCTTTTTCAGAATGCGTATCAAACCACTCATCCACATCGGCGTCACGAAGCTTTCTGAACACATGCTCTCCGAGCTTTTTTCCTATGGCCGAAACTTCCAGTGAATGCGTCAGTCGTGTCCTTACATAATCATCTTCCTCAAGCGGAAACACCTGGGCTTTATCCTGAAGTCTTCTGAAAAGCGTGCTGCTTATTATCGTGTCATAATCATTCTCATATGTAACCTCACCGCGTTCTGCGGCATCCGCACTATCTTCGTGATATCGTGCATCTGACATAAGCATATTCCAGTTCATTGCCATAGAAAATCCTCCATCTGTAATTATGTTCAGGTAATAATTATTGTTCATAGCACCATTGATTTAATAATAACACATGCAGGAAAGCAATTTAATAATCCTTATTACCCATTTTCATGACCTGTAAGACATGCTATCATCGTCATCATGGGAGGAACGGTTATGGACTATGAAACAAAATACAAAATAGGCACCTGAAAGATTCCTGCTGCTCTTTTAAATTTGCTTACAAATATGATTTCAACGGCAAAGAAAAATACTTTTATGACGACAAAAAATATTCATTTGAAGATGTTGTCAACTCAGGCAAATATATCAGTTACCGTGAAGATCTGAAGATGAGCACAGTTGACGGCAGCATCCTCAAGGCTGACAAGGTTCGCAATGGTGCTATCCTTCCTTTGATTATTGGAATAATGGCTGATGTGATTTTCATAGTTGTTCTGTCAGTCAATCTGCTGTAGGAGGAATCACTTACATGTTACTTAGTATCGCACTCATTATGCTTATCGGCTTGGCATCAGGATATATATGCCGCCGTCTGAAACTGCCGGGCCTTCTCGGCATGATTATCACAGGAATTATATTAGGTCCGTATGTGCTCGACCTGATAGACCCGTCAATTCTTAACATTTCTGCTGACCTGCGTAAGATTGCCCTTATAATAATTCTTACAAGAGCCGGCCTTACGCTTGACATTAATGACCTTAAGCGTGTCGGAAGACCTGCCATTCTTATGTGCTTTGTACCGGCAACATTTGAGCTTGCGGGAATGATTCTTCTGGCTCCCCGTATTCTGGGAATCAGCCTGCTTGAGGCCGCCATTATGGGCGCTGTCGTTGCAGCAGTATCTCCTGCCGTCGTTGTTCCTAAGATGATTAAGCTTATTGATGAAGGCTACGGAACTAAAAAAAGCATCCCG
>CAMBEF010000129.1 GCA_945865495.1 uncultured Bacteroides sp.
TAATATTTATTGAAAATGGTCATGTTTATTTTGTACTATTTATATACTACCATCAGTGTTAATCGCCTGAACTACCACATTCTCCAATACCGGCTCATTGACGGTTCTTGCGTGGCATTCCTGCCCGGTTGGCTCCAGTCTACTGATGCAGCGCCAGACGATGGATTTGCAGCCACGATTATTCCAGTGGATTCTGCGGAACATTTCACCGCATTCGCCGCAAATGACAATCTGCGCAAAGCAGTGGTTGCAGCTGTAGGAGCGCTTTTTGCCATTGGCACTGGTTTTGACCACTCGCTTGCGTATCAGCTCTTCCTGCACCCGTAAGAAAATATCTTTCGGAATAATTGCTTCGTGATTGCCTTCCACATAGTATTGCGGAACAATGCCGTATTTGAAGAAAAATTGATTATCTAAGATAACGGATATCGCACAAGCTATTGAATAAAGCCCTGCCCGTACAAGAGCTATATTAAAAGAAATGTCAGGGCTTGAATATGAAGGCACAACAAATAATAGAAGATAGCGCTTAGCTGATGATAATTAGTAAAAATCGTGAGAGTGGTTCATAAAACAAAGATGGTGACCGTTGTGGTGACTGATAGGGTGACCGATACAGAAAGAATGATTTACGTACTTTACGGGATTGATTGATATTGCCAGCAGTAAGTCTGTATGGCGTGGTATGGAATATTATAAACAGAATAAAGTTCTTTCGTATACTGTTAATAAAGACATAAATAACTCAAATAAATACTTTCGGTTTTTATGGTAAAAAACAGAAATTAAAAATTTATTTTACGAGTTAAAGAACTGTTATTATGTAGTGGTTCTTTACTTTCATTACGGAAAAAGTAATAAAAATATTAAATATTAATTTGTGGTGGATTGAAAATCCTTTTAATTAGTGATATAATTCTGTTACCAAAATAGTAATAAAAATGAAAGGAAAGGGATAATTAAGTTTGGAAATGCAGAGTCTTTAATGGATGTTGCAAATTATCCTCCGTTTCATTTTGAACATTTAAAGGGTGATAGAAAAGATGAATGGAGCATAAGATTAGGTAATACGGGTTATAGAGTTACAATGATTCCTTGTGATAACGATGGTAATGAAATCGTAGAAGGAGACATTTTAGCTCAGTGTAAAATGATTAAAATTGTGAAAGTAACGGAGGTGTCGAACCATTATGAGTAATGTAAATGAATACAAAGATATAGTGGCATATCACCCTGGATATTATATTGCAGATATTATTGAAGATATGGAAATAAGTCAGGCTGAATTTGCCACAAGAATGGGAACAACAGCCAAGACTTTAAGTCAGTTGATTAATGGTCAGGCTAATATTTCAAATGACTTAGCAAAGAAGCTCTCTGCTATGCTTGGAACGAGCGTAGAAGTTTGGCAGAATTTACAGAATACTTATGACCGGAAGTTAATTGAAATACAGCAAGCTAAAGATGTTGATGCACAGGCTGAACTTGCAAAAAAAATAGATTATAAGTATTTTGTAGATGTCATTGGTTTGCCAATTGCAAGAAGTATAAATGAAAAAGTGGCAAATTTGTGTAAATACTTTAAGGTAGCAGATTTACGAATTATGTTGCAGCCAGATTTTTTAGTGAACTTCCGATCAAGTGCATCATGTAATAACGAGAAGAATATTATTAATTCTAGAGCATGGATTCAAACAGCTATAAATATCTCAAAAAGTATTGAAACCAAGCCATATAATGCAGAGAGGCTAAAAGGTTATCTGCCAGAGCTTAGGGGGATGACGGTTAAAAAGCCGGAAGAATTCCTTCCAAGAATGCGTGAAATTTTTGCTGAATGCGGTGTCGCTTTTGTCTTGTTGCCGCATCTAAAAAATTCAGGTGTGAATGGTGCTGTTAAATGGGTATCAGAGGATAGAGTAGTACTTGCGATGAATAATAGAGGGTTAGATGCAGATAAATTCTGGTTCTCATTATTCCATGAAATTAAACACGTACTGCAGCAAAAAATAAAAACTGTATTTATTAGCAGCACAGTTGAAGAAATGAAGGATATTAATAATAAATTGGAAATTGAAGCAGATAAGTTTGCAATGAACTATTTGATTCCACCGGCAGATTATAAAAGACTGGCTCCAACAAAATATACTTCAGATGATGAAATTGTTGAATTTGCAAAAAGCATAGGAATACATCCGGGAATTGTAGCTGGAAGATTGCAGCATGAAGGAATCATTGCGCAGAATAGATGTTCAAAGTTAAAAGAAAAGTATGTAATTGAAATAAAGCATATTGCATAAAATGGATTATAGGGGAGTCGTGAAATACGATACCCCTATTTTAGTGTTATACAAAAGGGGATATCGAAAAATGACCTGCTTATACATTGAATGAAAAAGTGCGGTGAAGGTGCTGCTATGGGGCTTTTTTGCCTGTATGTAAGCGCATAGTTTCAGGGTATAAAAAGCCAATTCCACGCATTGCGTACTGCGTTGCTCTGTGTTATAATTATAAAAACACGCAATACGAGGTGGTAATATGGATTTAGCTAAGAAGATAAAAGAATTAAGAGAAAGTATAGGAATGTCACGCAAAGAGTTTTCTGAGCATACCGGCATTCCTATTCGTACATTAGAGGACTGGGAAGCAGCAAGAAGAACTCCTCCGGAATATATACCCAGACTTATTGCTTATCAGCTAAAATATGAAGAGTTGGTGGGGAATTCAGTTGATTGTGCCGAATCCGACACCTTAAGATATCACAGGAGGAATTAATTTGATGAGCCGGTAAACTGAAGCCATTCTATGATAAATACAAAAAACGGTATCATTGTGTTTTTAAAAAGGACACATATACGGGTGACCAGTGGCTGGAAATAATGCCAATAACAGCATCAAAGTCAAATGCGGTTAAACAATTGCAAAAGTTATTGGAATGTGAAAAAGTCATTTCTTTTGGTGACGGGAAAATGATATAGATATGTTTAAAATGTCAGACAGAAGCTATGTCTGGCAGAGAGATTGAGAGGTTATATTATATGAGACATATGCGCAGAATATTAATTATGGCCGGCCTGCTGGTGATGTTTGCGGTAGCGGGCTGCGGCGTAGAACTCCTTGACAATACGGATACATCAGCCGTCAGTAATAACATGACACAGAGTAACGAATCGCAGACGGCGGCAGGTAATGTGAAAATATCGCAGCATCTTACTTTCAGAAGCCGGAGGCTTTTGGAGGAGCACTATAAGAAGCATGGCAGGGATATGGGATTTGCCAGTGCACAAGAGTATCAGAGTGCGGCAGCGGCGGTCGTCCTGAATTCAGAGGCGCTTCATAAGACGGAAGCTGAAGACGGAGATGATGTATATTATATTGAAAGCACGAATGAATTTGTAATTGTATCAACTGATGGCTATATAAGAACATATTTTAAGCCGGACAGCGGTATAAGATACTATAACAGGCAGTAGTATTATATGAGACGGTTACATGCGGTACCCCATATTTTTTATTGTGTTGATATCTTCATCTATGGAAATACCTTTAACGGTGAGCATATCTCCGGTAATTGCTGCATTAGAGCCTGAATGAAAACATGAAAAGCCACTGTCGCTAAGGTAATCGCGTCCGGCAGCAAGACGTATGTACTGTCTTGGCAGTATGAACCGGTAGACTGCGATTATGCGGCGTACTTCATCACGTGTAAGAACCGGTGTCTCTCCAAAAGGTGTTCCGGGAACAGGATCGAGCATGTTGACAGGGACTGACTGTACATCAAGCGAACGCAGCGTCAGAGCCATATCAATGCGGTCTTCCGTCGTCTCACCAACACCGAATATACCACCGCTGCATACCTCAAGACCTGCTTCACGGGCTGCACGGATTGTTGCAATCTTTTCATCGTAGGTGTGGCTTGTGCAGAGTGTCGGGAAATAACGTCTTGATGTCTCAAGATTATTATGGATTCGTGCAACTCCTGCTTCTTTAAGCCTGCGAAGCTGGTCCGGCTTAAGAAGACCAAAAGAGGTACATACTGTAAGATGTGTATCACGGCATATGCGGCTGATACCTTCACAGATATAGGCAATGTCGCTGTCACTCACGCGTCTGCCGGTTGAAACAAGACAGTAATGCCTGATTCCGTCAATGTTACGTAATTGGGCATTGGCAGCGAGCTCATCGGGCGATATCATTGAGTGCGCAGGAACAGGGACCTGGGCACATGATGACTGTGCACAATAGCGGCAGTTCTCAGAACAGCGGCCGCCCTTTACGCTTATGACGGCACACATATCGAAGTCATTGTCAAAAAAGTGACGCTGTATCTCATCGGCAGCGCGGCACAGCTCATCAAGGCCGCTGTCCGGAGTATCCGCAAGCAGAAGTGCTTCGTCCCTGCTTATGGAATAGCCGTCAATAACTTTATCTTTTAATTCATTAATCATATCTGCTTTAATCATAATTATTGATATTTCTCCAAATCTGTCAATTATAAGGGTACTGACTGTCTAAGACATACATATTATAGATGTCGCAGAAGCGTATGTCAATTGCAATGTTAACTAAAACAAATAATAGGTTGACAATTACATGGCAGGTTAGTATACTGTGAACTATCATGAAAATATGTGAGGTAAAACAAATGGATAAGACCACTAATAAAAAACCTGCCATCAGCACGCAGTCCCTTGTGACAATGGCTATATTTGCAGCAATACTCAGCGTGTCAGCATATGCAAGTATACCGATTCCGCTTCCAAGCAATCCACATATAACACTTCTTAACTTTGTGATTCTGCTTGTGGCGCTGCTGTTTCCGCTTGAACAGTCATTTCTTGTAATACTTGTATGGATGCTCCTTGGAATCTTAGGTGTACCTGTATTTATAGCGGGTGGTTCAGGCTTTGGCTACATAATAGGGCCATATGGCGGATACACAGCAACATTCCTTGTTGTTGCAGTTGTACTTCCACTCATCAGAGGTAAGAAATATAACCGTATCCGTTACACGGCAGCAGCTATTGTCGGAGTACTTATAATAGACATACTCGGAATGTTGTGGCTCATGCTTCAGAATCATCTGAGCTTAAGCGCTGCATTCCTTGCGGGATTTGTGCCGTTTATTCCGCTCGACCTTGTAAAGGCTGTCATTGCGGCACAGATTATTCCGCCACTGAGAAGAATTGTTAAGGCAGAATAGATTAAAACAGCTAACATCATAATAGACTCTCTATAAAGAATCAGGTATCGTCAGTGCAGGCGGTGCCTGATTTTTTATCTCCTTTTTTGTTGCCTGATTGCCGTTGTAAATGTATAATAATATAGTTATTGCAGCTATTGGTGCAGCAGGCACCACGGATAGCCATATACTGCAAGCCCATATATAAAGTCTGGATTGTGGTTTTTACAGCATATTATGCCTGCGGAATGGAGTTCATTTTGAAGATTTCACAGATACATCATGATAAGAAACAGTCGCTTTCATTCGAGATTTTTCCACCTAAAAAAGAGGAAGATTTTAAAAATATTGACGCAACGCTTGAGATTTTGTGCGACTGCAGACCGGATTACATAAGTGTTACGTTCGGAGCAGGAGGCAGCTCTAATAATAATAAGACAATACAGCTTGCCAGGAAGATAAAAGAAAAGTATCACGTAGAGCCTGTTGTGCATCTTACGTGCCTTTGCTATAACAGAGCAGAGATAGACGAATTTGTAAGGGAGCTTACGGCAGAAGGGATAGAGAATATTCTGGCACTGAGAGGAGACCGCAACCCGGATGTTCCTGCCAAGGAAGATTTTGCGCATGCCAGTGACCTTATTAAGTATCTGAGGGCAACTACAGGAGACAGATTCTGTATAGCGGGAGCATGTTATCCGGATGTACATCCGGAGACGGAAAATCGTGTCGATGATATTAACAATCTTAAGATTAAGACTGATGCAGGGGCTGATATCCTTATATCACAGCTGTTCTTTGATAATGACACATTTCTTCAGTTTGTAAGTGATTGCAGAAGGGCGAGGATTGAAGTGCCTATTGTTCCGGGTATTATGCCATGTATTAATGCGGCACAGATTCAGAGAATGGTAACAATGTGCGGTGCTAAGTTCCCTGAGCGTTTCCGGAAGCTTATACGCAAATACGGTGATAATAAAGACGCACTTTTTGATGCTGGAATGGCATACTGCCAGAGCCAGATAATTGAGCTTCTTGCATCTGATGTCGATGGGGTACACCTGTATACAATGAATAATGTAAAGGTCGCAAAGCGTCTCACCGAAGGCATAAAGAATATAATTTAATATTGAATAATAATTCATTTTACTTTAAAATGTATTTTTATATAATGATACCAGGGTCAAAAGGTATAAACCCACATGAGCTTGCTCATAGGTGGGTGAAAGACCTTGAGACCCGCCCAGATATGAGTATAAAAGTGGAATGATAATCCC
>CAMBEF010000130.1 GCA_945865495.1 uncultured Bacteroides sp.
CATTAGGTATAATTGCATACTTAGAACCAACCCACATTGACTGATAATCGGAGTTAAGCGTAATGCCTGTTACCGGCTGTGTTACTGTTACAACACAGTAGTCAGAGATACCTGTATCTACATTCGTTACAACAATGTTGCATGTACCGCTTCCGACTGCTGTAACCTTACCATCATCATCTACAGTACATACATCCTTATCACTTGTTGTCCATGCACAGAGCTTATTATCGGCATTTTCAGGAAGGCATGTAGCATTAAGCCAGAATACTGTGCCTTTGCGGACTTCGATTTCCTTGGTGTTAAGTACTACCGATGTTACAGGCTGCTTTACATATATCTTACACATAGCAGTAAGGTCACTGCCATCAATTGTCTTACAGAGAATTGTTGCAAAGCCGACACCTGTCGCTTTGACAAGACCGTTAGTATCCACGGTACATACAGAAGTATCGGATGACTCCCATGATACCGTTCTCTGTGATGCATTAAGAGGAAGAATCTCAGCTGTAATTCTTAACTGGCCGCCTATTGACATTATCTCATCAGTGTAGTCGAGCTTAAGAGATTCAACCGGAATATTGACATAGAAATTACAGAATGCCTGATATCCGCCATCCTCTGTTGTACATATTACAGATGCATATCCTGTTCCCTTATATGTTACAAGACCGTTCTTATCAACTGTAAGTACAGATGGGTCTGTTGATGACCATGTTACATTACGGTTAACACCGTCACCTGCAGGAAGTACTGTAGGAACGAGCTGGAACTGCTTCTGTGATAAAGATGCAGTTATCGAAGTCTCATTAAGAGTAACTCCGGTTACAGGTTCACGTACACTTACGGTACATGTCGCACTGTAAAGTCCGTCCTGACTGACTACCATGACTACTGCCGTACCACCTTTTTTACCGGTGATTGTAGCTGTATGCAGATTGCCATTGCCCTCTACAGTAACAATATCTGTATCTGATGAGCTCCAGAATACATTCATATTCTCAGGAGTTGATGCATTCTTGTTGAATACTACATTAAGAATTGCATTAGAACCCTTGTCAATCTGAATTGATGATGGGTCAATTGCCAGAGATGTTACTTCGATAGGCTTATCAATTACATACACGATACACGTTGCTGTCTTAGTAACATTATTGACAACCTGTGTTGCTGTTATCTCAACAATACCCGCTTTCAGACCTTTTATGGTTGTTCCGGTAACTACATTAGAACCTTCTTCCTTATAATCAGTAAGTGAAACAAGCTTGTCCTTAGGAACATCTCCGCCTGTTACAGGAGGAAGATTCTTATATGTAAATGTTACAGGAGTGTCAGGATCAGTTGTAACTGCCTTAAGTACAAAACTGTCTCCGACATAAAGAGTATGCTTGTCTTCACTTATTCCAAATGAATCAATTACATGTATTGTAATCTGTATAGTCTGCTTACCCATAAGGCTGACAAGCTCCAGGCTGTCGCCGACAAACTGGCTCTGGGCGAGTGTTGCATATACAACGTAATCACCTTCCTTGGAAGCAGAGAATACACCATTAGTTACGTTAGCCGAACTTGTATCTGTAAGTCCCCATGTAACTGCTGAAGGCTTACCGGATGTAGTAAGTGTATACGAATCATTGACATTCATTGTTACAGTCTTGTCCGCAACACCGTCTGTTGTCGTAAAGCCTTCCATCCCCCATACAAAAGGCACAACAGCATAACAGTCATCCGTCGAGTTAGCCTTAAAGAAATTGGAACCGCTTACGTCAGTTGATGAAAGACCGGCTGTAATCTTAGAGATACCTGCATACTTACCTTTAATCATGTTGTATACACTCTTGTCCGGATCAACAAGAGTTGCAGTGTCTGTATTATATGAATTCCATCTGATACCGTACTGCTTAGGAGTACCGTTAGATGAAGCGTTCGTCATAAGGGCATATGAAGAATTGATATCAGGTATTACGCAATACTTCTTACCGTCTGTTGTCTTATTAATTGTAAGGAAGTTACCCTCTGCAGCTGCTGGTGTTCCTTCCTGGAACAACACCTTAGTATTAATCTGATACTCATTCATAAGTCTGTCGACCTTCTGTGCATCAGTATTCTTAAGGTAGTCATCCGTACATGCCTGAATCTTATATACACCTGACTTGTTAACAGTTATTGATATTGTCTTATAGTCAACCGTCGATACTACAACATCGGTGCCAAGACCATTAGTATTAATAAGTTCAGTTCCGTCATATCTGTAAACAACAACGCGTAATGCATTGGATTCAGAAACATTGCTGCTTGTAAGGGTAAATGTTGTTCCGGCACTGTATATATTATTATCATTAGTTGCAGAGCCGCTTGTTGATTCCTTAAGAGTTGACTTAAGTGGTACATACACACCCTGCGAAGCAGTCTGTGTGGCAGAACCGTCTTTTGGAGTAAATGTTACATTAACATTGGCAAATCCCGCAGCCTTCGCTGTTACGTCAGCCTGAAACTTCATGTTAGATGATGTATCAGGAACAACAGATATAAGAGTTGATCTGTCGGTGTCCCATGAGAACTGGTCCTTTGTAACATCGCCGCCTACCGTAAGGCCTGATACTTCAGCATTAAATGTATACTTATTGCCTTCATCACCAATATTATAGAAACCATTTTTACTGAGTTCCAGATTCGCACACTTAATTGCTACCGATACGGCGAGAACATGCGCAACGCCGATGCCTATCCCCACTACGGCAAGCATCGCAACAAAAATTGCTGCTTTTTTGTACTTCTTAAGCATGTGCTTTAACTTTCTTACGTTAATCTTGTTCATTATATACCCTCATTTCCGCACTAAAACGCGCAAATATACATAATTTCATTAATATCTTAATATTATACTAACATGCGGAAAATTTCAATATTTTTTCACAAATCTTTCCTTAAATCAAATCATCAAAGCATAAAACAAGCCGGAACATTCATGCATCATGTGCTCCGGCCTGTTTTAAAATTATATGTTTTACAGAATAGAATCTGTTAATAACAATACAATAAGATTAGTCTCTTACCTTAATGTGTGCTTCACGAAGCTGTTTCTCAGATACTTCGTTAGGTGCACCTGTCATAAGATCCTGCGCAGTACTGTTCATTGGGAATGCAATAACCTCTCTGATATTCTCTTCATTACGAAGAAGCATAATCATACGGTCAACGCCCGGAGCCATACCTGCATGAGGCGGTGCTCCGAACTGGAATGCATTGTAAAGTGCTCCGAACTTAGCCTTAAGTGTCTCCTCGTCATATCCTGCAATCTCAAATGCCTTAACCATGATATCAATATCGTGATTTCTTACGGCACCTGATGAAAGCTCAATTCCGTTACATACAATATCATACTGGTATGCGAGAATATCAAGAGGATCCTTTGTGTTAAGCGCTTCAAGTCCGCCCTGTGGCATTGAGAACGGATTATGTGTGAATCCAATCTGCTTAGTCTCCTCGTCGAGCTCATACATTGGAAAATCATTAACGTAGCAGAAACGGTATGCATTCTTCTCAATAAGATCAAGTCTGGCACCAAGTTCATTACGGATCTGGCCTGCATACTTTGAAGCAGCTTCTTCCGTATCAGCAATAAAGAAGATAACATCTCCGCTTACAAGGCCAGCCTGCTGTGCAAGTTCAGACTTCATATCATCAGGAATAAACTTATCAATAGGTCCCTTGTATGACATATCTTCATTAACCTCAAGGTATCCGAGCCCCTTCATGCCGATTGACTGTGCAAACTTAAGAAGCTTCTCATGGAATCCCTTAGAAAGATTGGCATGAACCTTAAGCGCTCTTACAGTCTTGCCATGGAATGGCTTGAATGTACATCTCTGGAAAAATTCAGTAACATCAATTATCCTGAGCGGATTACGAAGATCCGGCTTATCAGAACCGAACTCAAGCATAGCCTGCTTATAGCTTATGATTGGAAATGGAGCCTTAGTAACTTCATATCCCTCAGGTGCAAACTTTTCAAATGTTGATGTAAGAACCTCTTCACCTACTGCAAATACATCTTCCTGTGTAGCAAAACTCATCTCAAAATCAAGCTGATAGAATTCACCCGGTGAACGGTCAGCTCTTGCATCCTCATCTCTGAAACACGGTGCAATCTGGAAATATTTATCAAAGCCTGATGCCATAAGGAGCTGCTTGAACTGCTGTGGAGCCTGTGGAAGCGCATAGAACTTACCCTTATGGACACGTGAAGGAACGATGTAATCTCTTGCACCCTCAGGTGATGATGCACAAAGAATTGGAGTCTGTATCTCTACAAATCCCATATCATTCATCTTCTGTCTAAGGTATGTGATTACATTGGAACGAAAAAGAATATTATCCTTAACCTTCTGATTTCTGAGATCAAGATAACGATACTTAAGTCTTACATCCTCTCTGATTTCCTTGGATGTAGGAACCTCAAAAGGAAGGTCTCTGTATACCTTGCCGAGGATATTAACCTCATGAGCTTCAAGCTCTACTGTACCTGTTGCAATCTTAGGGTTATAAGTCTCCTCATCTCGCTGCATTATAACACCTGCAACGCTGATACACTGCTCTTTTCTGATTCCTTTAAGAAGCTGTGTGTCTCTGAATACGACCTGGACAACACCATACATATCACGCAAGTCAACAAATGAAACTCCGCCATGGTCACGTATATTCTCGACCCAGCCTGCAAGCTTCATCTCCTTGCCGATATCATTCTCGCTTACCTGATTCATGGTCTTACTGCGATATAAGTCTGACATCTTTTCCTCCTTATATAGTGCATCTGCATACATGCACATTATTAAATAAAATAAATAATAAAAAAACTGCTCACCCTGAGCAAAACTCAGGACGAACAGTTAAATATCCGCGGTACCACCTGACTTACTGCCAGATTATTCTGACAGCCACCTTCATGACCTGTCCTGTAACGTAAAACACACGGCGCACCTACTTACAATTGTTATAATGCTTTCAGATTGCAGCTGCTGAAGTGTTATTCATCCCAGTTCACTCTGCCGGACTTCCACCGCCACCGGCTCGCTGTAAACGATAACTGAAACTACTTCTCTTCGTCATAGCTTTGTGCAACATTCTATAACAGCAGAACTTATTTGTCAATATAAAAATGGTTCCGGACACAGAATAAACCATGTCCGGAACCATCCCGAAAATCATTATTATACAAAAAAGAATTACTTCTGTACAAGGTGAATAGCAAATCCACCGAACTCGCCCTTGAAGTAGATTGCCTTAAGTCTTCCTTCCTTAATAACGGCTGAATCCTTATCAATCTCAAAGCCTCTCTTCTCAAGGTGATATACGGCTCTCTCAATGTAGTTGGTAGCAATTGCGATATGTCCGTGTGTTCCGCGTCCCTGCTTCTTCATGAGCTCGAAGCCTGTACCGGAGAATACTGAGCTGTTACCAACCTTCTTCTCGAAGCTGAACATCTTGTTAAATGTATCAGCAAGCTCTTCTGCTTCTTCTCCGCTTGTAAGGTTAACACCTACATGTCTTACTTCAAATCCGAGCATTGTATCAACAGCCTGTGTTGTAAGATTCTTAATTCCTTCAAAATCACCTGCAGCAACCATGTCCTTCTTAACCATCCATGAACCGCCACAGCACACAATCTTATTAAAGTCAAGATATGACTTAAGGTTATCTGCATTAATTCCGCCTGTAGGCATGAACTTCATATTAGTATATGGAGCAGACATTGCCTTAATCATCTTAAGACCACCTGCTGCTTCAGCAGGGAAGAACTTAACAACATCAAGGCCAAGCTCAATAGCTGTCTCAACATCTGATGGATTGCTTGTACCAGGAACAATAGGATATCCCTTGTCGATACAATGCTTAACAACCTTTGGATTAAGGCCGGGGCTTACGATAAACTTAGCACCTGCATTCATTGCTCTGTCAGCCTGCTCAGGAGTAAGGACAGTACCTGCACCTACGATAAGCTCAGGGAACTTCTCTGCCATTATTCTGATTGACTCTTCTGCAGCTGCTGTTCTGAATGTAACCTCTGCACATGGAAGTCCGCCTTCGATAAGAGCCTTTGCAAGTGGCTCAGCATCCTTTGCATCATCAACTGCAATTACAGGAACGATACCAATTTTACCAAGTTCTTCAATTACTTTGTTCATTATACGTTCTCCTTAAATTTATTAATAAAAATTACTTATTAAATATTATAGGACTGCGATAATATTTTGTCAAACATTGTTCAAAAAATGATGGATTAAATCTGATTAATATGATAGAATACATAAGTAATAAAATTTTTGGAGGTATCTAAAAAATGGAATTAAATTTAAGACCAGCTGAAGAGTGCACATTTGATGCCGTATCTTTAGGTGAGGTTATGCTTCGTCTTGATCCGG
>CAMBEF010000131.1 GCA_945865495.1 uncultured Bacteroides sp.
GCTGGATAGAGCAACGGCCTTCTAAGCCGTGGGTCGGGGGTTCGAATCCCTTCGGGCACACTTTTTAATTACATGGTGGGTATAGCGAAGTTGGTTATCGCGTCAGATTGTGGCTCTGAAGGCCCAGGGTTCGAATCCCTGTACTCACCCTTTAATGGGCTATCGCCAAGCGGTAAGGCACAGGGTTTTGATCCCTGCATCTCGTTGGTTCGAATCCAACTAGCCCAGCTTGGATCGTGAAGCTGTAACGATTCGGCTGGTCGCGATTTCCATTAATCGGTTTACGAATCGAAGATGTATGGGCTCATAGCTCAGCTGGTAGAGCACTAGACTTTTAATCTAGGTGTCCCGGGTTCAAACCCCGGTGGGCTCACTTTAATAATGAGAGTAAGAAGAACGCGTATGCGTTCTTTTTTTTGCTTTTTTATCAGACTTTCATTTTTATATGGAAGAAAAGGGTGGCTTGGAGTATAATGCAGTGTAAATAAAATATAATTATTCATTAATTTGAATTGAATGGAGCAGAGTATGGGAAAGAAAAGGTTAAGAACTATTATGGACATTGCAGCCGCGTTAATGGCTGCAGCAGGAATAGTATTGGCAATATGCCCGGTTAGTATAAAAGCCGGTACTGATTCAGGAAAAGCACTTGAAGATGGAAAATGGCAGACAGTTAAGCTTGGAACGCAGTCGGACAAGATGAAAGATGCATCATATGACACTGCGTCAGGGACTCTGCAGCTTAATTCGGGCAGCAATGGTAAGATGGCCAATACCGGGCAGTCAGGGTTTGTGATGTATTATACTAAGGTCAAATCAGACGATTACAATGTGACTGTAAGAGGAAGATTTCACGTAACAAAGGTAGACAAAGCAGATAATCAGTCTTCTTTTGGAATAATTGTCACAGACAGCCTTGGAAGCAAAGATACAAGTGCTGATTACCTGAATCAGGCCGAGATATGTGCAGCAACAAAAAATGAGGCAACAAAGACATGTATTCCGGGAATAAGAACTCTGTTTGGTAATATAGATGCGTCGGGAAAGAGTAATAATGGTGGCACGTGTGATGTGACGCAGTATTTTGACAAGGACGCAACAGTGTTTAAATCAGACAATGCAAAGAGCCTGTATTATAATTTTGAAGTTGTTAAAGACAGCAACGGATATGTATTTAATTACTACAGTGATGACTGGAGTAAGATTAATTACTCAAAGCGCATTTATAATCCTGAGAAGCTTCTTAAGCAGGATAAAGAGAATGTGTATATCGGTTTTTATGCAAGCCGTATAGGGACTGTAGAGGTTACTGATATTTCTTATGAACAGCACACACCTACGGCAGAAGAAAAAGCAGCTGTTGATAAATCAGCGTGGGCAGATTATGACAAGGTATCGGTTAAGACATTTAACGGAACGACTACTTCATCCGATGATTACATATATCGTTTTACAGGTAATGTAAAAGGAACACTAACGGTAAAGGATGACCATGGCAATATATATATAGACGGGCAGGAGGTATTTTCAGGAGATGCGGTAAAGTTTGCATTGTCTGATAAGGGCATCAGCCTTCCGATGGGTGATACTACATTTATTACAACGGTTAAGCCATATGAAAACGCTATAAATGCAGATGGCAGCAGGGAATACTCCGACAGGCTTTTGCTAAAGGATTATTCACCTGTAGAGATAAAAGATAAAGTAACAAGAAAAGACGCAGTGGCAGCAGGAAACGGCATTGTCTATGTATCACCACAGGGGGCGGCAGATGCTTCAGGAACAAAGGAAGCTCCTGTAGATATAGCAACTGCGGCAGCGTATGCCAGGGCAGGCCAGACAATAGTTCTGCTTGACGGAACATATAATATGAAGACGGTGCTTTCAATTACATACAGCGTAAGCGGAACAAAGGATGCGCCTATTACACTTAAGGCTGAGAATGCAGGCAGAGCAGTGTTTAATGGATCTTCAATTGCCAAATCATCGGATGCGGTAATCTCGTTAAAAGGTAATTACTGGAATATATACGGAATAGATGTATGTAACGCTTCAGACGGAACCAAGGGAATACATGTGTCAGGAAGCAATAATACAATAGAAATGTGTAACATTTATGAGAATGGTTCCACAGGCCTTCAGATAAGTTACTCCGGCGGCGAACCGTCAGAATGGTGGCCTTCGGGAAATCAGATTAAGAATTGCTCATCATATTATAATTGTGACAGTAAGCAGAATGATGCAGATGGATTTGCCGCCAAGCTGTCAGTTGGCAGTGACAATGTATTCGACGGATGTATTGCATATTCTAATGCTGATGACGGATACGATCTGTATGCCAAGGACACAGAAGGATATGGTCCGATAGAGCCTGTTACGATACAGAATTCACTTGCTTATAATAATGGAATACTTAAGGACGGAAGTAATTCCAAGGCAAGCGGTAATGGCTTCAAGCTTGGTGGGGAAGGTCTTACCGGAAAACATGTGCTCAAAAATTGTGTGTCATGGAATAACGGAGGTTCGGGAATAATGAGTAATAATGGGCCGGACTGCCGGGTATATAATTGTACGTCAGTGGATAACGGACATTTTTCAAGAACGGGCGGAACGGACAGCAGGAATAATTACCAGCTTACACCTAAGAACGGCGAAAAGTATTCAGGGAATACGGGATATGTCCTTGAAAATGTAATCAGCTTTTATACGGCGGCTGTTACCGATTCCGGGAAAATGTCATCTGACAAGTTTACACTTAAAGGACAGAATGAGGATGTCATATACAAAACGAACAACTATATTTGTAAGAATATAGACAGCAGGGAATGTGTTAATAAGGATGGAAGCAAGGTATCTGCAGACTGGTTTGAATCAGTGGATTATAATAACATAGTTCCTACGCGTGACAGTGACGGAAGTATAGACATGCATGGATTATTTGTCCTTACGGATAAGGCTCCGTCAGGCGTAGGTGCAGTTATAGGTGCAGCAGATTCTTATGATACGGCCGTGATTAGTTCCGATGTTCCAAAACAGAATAAAAATACCGGCAAAGGTGTAATATATGCAGTATTTGTGGTAATAATAGCAGCAGTTGCAGTGGCTTATGTGTGCGTTAAAAAGAAGAAGCACTAGGAACAGGAACTAGAATGAAATGGAGGCCTGCATGAATATATTTGACATAATCGGTCCGGTAATGGTAGGACCCTCCAGCTCACATACGGCAGGGGCGGTGAGGATAGGATATATATCGCGGAAGCTTATGGGAGAGCCTGTCAGTAAGGCACAGATTAATCTGTACGGTTCATTTCTTGCAACAGGTAAAGGGCATGGTACAAGGAAGGCTCTTGTGGCAGGACTGCTTGGAATGAACACTGATGACATGAGAATACCGGACAGCTTCGAGATTGCAAAGGAGCAGGGGATGGAGGTGCATTTTGGTGAAGCGCGGCTGAAGGATGCACATCCGAATACGGCGCAGCTTATACTTACCGGGCAGTCAGGAAGGCAGCTTGAAGTGATAGGCCAGTCCATAGGCGGCGCAAGGATAAATATTGCACAGATTGACGGAATTGATACCAATTTCTCAGGTGATTACCCGACACTTGTTGTTCATAATCTTGACCAGCCGGGGCATGTTGCAGAGGTAACATCAATGCTTTCGCACAAAGGTGTTAATATAGCAACCATGCAGCTGTACCGCTCAAACCGCGGCGGCGAGGCTGTAATGGTACTTGAGTGTGATCAGGAGATACCGGAGGATGGCATCAGATGGCTTGAGAAGGTGGAAGGCGTGAAGAAGGTTACATACCTTTCGATTGAGTAGAATAAAAAGGAGACAGTTATGGCAGGATATCATTCCGTAAAAGATATTCTTACAATTTGTTCAGATGAAAAACTTCCGATATGGAAGGTCATTATGGAAGAGGACTGCATTGAGAGACAGGTAGTGCAGAGCGAATCGTTTGCAGGCATGAGAGCTATGTATACTGCCATGAAGCAGGCGGACAAGTCATATGACAGCAGGCTCAGGTCAGCAAGCGGTCTTGCTGGTGGTGATGGCGAGAAACTTCATATATACAATATGTCTGATAAAAAGCTGTGCAGTGATTTTACATCACTGGCAATGGAAAAGGCAGTTAAGATGGGGGAATCCAATGCATGCATGCGGCGTATAGTTGCCGCACCTACGGCCGGATCATGTGGAGTTATACCGGCGGTGTTCATAGCGTATGAAGAGAGTTTCAATGTACCTGAGGACAGGATTGTTGAAGCGATGTTCATAACAGCCGGAATAGGAGCAGTAATAGCAGAGAATGCAAGCATAGCCGGAGCGTCCGGTGGATGCCAGGCAGAGATAGGTTCTGCAAGTGCAATGGCAGCAGCAGGGCTTGCATATCTTGCGGGCGGAGATAATGACTGCATAGTTAATGCAATGGCAATGGCACTTAAAAATATGCTTGGCCTCGCATGTGACCCTGTATGCGGGCTTGTTGAAGTGCCATGCATAAAGCGTAATTCTGCAGGCGCTGTAAATGCAATAGCATCCGCGCAGATGGCACTTGCGGGTATAAGAAGCGCAATCGATCCCGATGAGGTGATTGATACGATGCGAAGAATAGGCAACGCAATGCCTGCAGGTCTCAAAGAGACGAGCGAGGGAGGTCTTGCACAGACACCATCAGCCCTTAAGATAAAAGAGAAGCTTGAAGAAATATAAATGAAATAAAACAATAATTAACAGAGGAGTAATATTAATGTTTAATCCGGCAAGTATATTAAAGATAAAAGGTGCATGGGACAGATTCACGGCAAATCATCCGAAATTCCCCATGTTCTTACAGGCAGTGAGCAAAGGTGCAATAAGGGAAGGTACTATAATTGAGGTACATGTGAAGCAGCCGGGAGGCGAGGACATATGCACTAATGTTAAGATATCACAGTCAGACCTGGAGCTGTTTGAGGAGATTAAGAATGTCAGATAAATGTCTGGTTATGTTCTGCGGTGGTGTAGAGACACAGGAATTCTTCTCATATGAGCTTGCAAAGGAATTTGACAGGCTGGGTTACAGGATATTTTTCTATAATCTTATGAGTGATGAATTAAGCTTCAGGCAGCTTCAGGCGTTTGTTGAGGATGCACGAAGGACAGGCAGCAGCATTTATATGCTGTCTTTTAACTTCAACGGGCTTGCGGGAGAGAGGTTTCTCTATGCTGATGACGGAAGCGTATTCTGGGATACACAGGATATCCCATGTATGAATATAGTGCTCGACCATCCGTTTTATTATCATAAGTATATTGCAAAGCTGCCTGTGAGATACCGCCAGGTGAGTATAGATAAGAATCATGAGGCGTATATGAAACGATTTTTTCCTGAAATAAAGCTTGCAGGTTTTCTTCCTCTTGCCGGTACAATGCTTGAAACCGGCGAAGACCTGATACCATGGGAAGAGCGTCCGATGGATATTGTAATGACAGGCAATTATACAAGACCTGAGACATTTGACAGGTACATAGCACATCTCGACAGGGAATATCGGGATTTTTATCATGAGATACTGGATGTGCAGCTTGCCAATCCGGACAAGACGCTTGAACAGATAGCAGAACCGATGCTTGTCAGGGCGCTTGACGGCCAGGGAAGTGATAATGGAAAGCTTTCAGATGATGATATAAAAAGCTGTTACGCCAATATGATATTTATAGATCTGTGGGCAAGATTCCATTATCGCGGAATGGCGGTTGCGGAACTTGCCGATGCGGGATTCAGGGTAGATGTGTTTGGAGCAGGCTGGGAGGCTGTAGAATGCAGAGGTAAAGATAATATAATCTGCCACGGCCCGGGAGATTCAAAGAAATGTCTTGAAGCACTTGCACAGGCAAAGGTCGGGCTTAATGTCATGCCGTGGTTTAAGGACGGAGCACATGACAGAATATTTAATACGATGCTTAACGGCGCAGCGGTTCTCACGGATGGCAGCAGATATCTTAATCAGATACTGACTGACGGAAAGGATGCCGTGTTCTACAGCCTTAAGGGACAGGCTGGCAGGATGAGCGGGCTTGTGGAAGGAGCACACAGACTGCTTAATGGTCAGCATGGCAGTAATGTGGCACATGCCGGGATGCAGCTTGCACTTGCAGGACATACGTGGGCGCACAGAGCCCGTACACTTGATGCTTGGTTGACGTTAATGTAAAAAAATGCTATTATAGATATGTATTATGCTAAGGTCGTGACCTTGCAGTTATACGGCCGGCGGATATGGCGGAATTGGCAGACGCGATAGATTTAGGTTCTATTGTCAACAGAC
>CAMBEF010000132.1 GCA_945865495.1 uncultured Bacteroides sp.
CCATGTTAGTTACATTATAACTGTCTGAATCATTGCTGAATGATTCACTTAATATGTTTTCGATTGCTGTTGTTACTGCGTCCGAATACTGGGTATCAGATACATAAACCTCAAGGCTTGTGATGTTGCCGGAGGATGTCATGCGCAGTGCATTGCGGTATGGTATTATGACTGTTCCGGCACTGTTAGATGATGAACCAAATGAATCAAAAGAGGAATTATCATCGTCAGATCCGTCATCGGTAAGACCTACAACGGTATAAGTGTAACCGTTAAGTTTAAGTGTCTGTCCCAAAGGATTAATGCCAAGGAAAAATGTCTGCGCGCAGTCTCTGTTAATAATGCAGGTATATACTGAACCATCCATTTCGAGAGATGTGAGCTCACGTCCAAGTACAAGATTAGTCGTGGCATTTCTGAAATATGCATCGCTCCTGCCCTGTACGGTAACTGTGTTTTTTGAACCTTCGTACATTACGGTAGCGGTAGTTGTTACACTTGGGGATGTACCGTCAACGTACTTCAGGGCTTCAATACTTTCTATGTCGCTGTCAGATATACCCGTTTTCATGGCATTACCGGTTACGGACACAGTGATTGTATTGGCACCAAGTTCCGAGAATTGTCCCATTACGGAATCGTATACGCCATGGACGATTGTAATAAGCGCAATTACGGCAGTAACACCGATTATTATTCCCAGTGTCGTAAGAAATGAACGCATTTTATTGGTGCGTATATTCTTAATTGACATTGAGATACTCTGTTTTAAAATGTCCATAAATTCTCCAATCTTTGCATTTATGCATCAGTAAGGTCACCATCTTCAAGATTGCCGTCAAGAATCCTTACAATTCTGGAAGCATGGCTGGCAATCTTGGCATCATGGGTTATCATGATTATTGTGTGGCCTTCGCTGTTTATGTCATGGAAGAGCTCCATAACCTGACGTCCCGTATTCTGGTCGAGTGCGCCCGTGGGCTCATCAGCGAGCAGAATTGAGGGCGAGTTTGCCATTGCCCTTGCGATAGCAACACGCTGCTGCTGACCGCCTGACATCTGGTTAGGAAAATGGTGAATCTTGTCACCGAGTCCGACCTTCTCAAGAAGGGCTGTGGCACGTTCGTGTCTTTCCTTTTCATGTACCCCGGCATAGATCATAGGAAGCTCGACATTTTCAAGGGCATCCTGTTTTGGCAGAAGATTAAACTGCTGGAATATAAATCCAATCTCACGGCCACGGATGTGGGCAAGCGTCTTCTCGTCCATGTCGGCGATAGTTCGTCCGGACAAAATATATTCGCCTGAGGTCGGTACATCAAGACAGCCTATTATGTTCATGAGTGTTGATTTGCCGGAGCCTGACGGACCGAGAATCGCAAGAAATTCACCTTCATTTACAGAAAGGTCAATTCCCTTAAGTACATGCGAGGTTTCCTCACCCATTACATAGTCCTTTACAATATTTTTCATGGTGAGAATTTCATTATTAGTTGATGTGTTAAATGTGGTATTCAATACGGTCTCCATTCCTGCATATTTTATGCGCATGTTAAACTGGTGCGTTTAGTTACCGCCGGGACCGCCACCGGGAGCTCCGCCGCCATTGCCACCATTGCCGCCACGGCCGCCGCCGTCACCACCGGGGACCACCGCCGTTGCCGTCAGGAGCCTGACCCTGCGGCTGTTGTCCACCGCCCATGCCCATGCCCATGCTCATAAGGGCTTCTGATGTTTTGCTCTGCTTAACGAGGACGGTTTCGCCTTCCGACAGACCTTCCTTTACCTCGACATATGTACCGTTGCTTATTCCGAGTGTAACATTACGCTGCTGTGCGGTAGAGGCATTGTCTCCGACAAGCACATAGGCTGTATTATCAGTGTTGTAATTAAGTGCGCTCATTGATACTGCTACAACATTTTCAACACCGTTAAGGAGGTATTTGACCTCTGCTGACAGACCGCTTCGTATATCATCATCTGCATCGAAAGTTACATCGGCTGTAAAATATGATACATTGTTACTTACGGTTGCCTTCTTTGACATATTTTCAACGGTACCTTTATATGTCTTATTGAGGGCATCTACAGATACGGTTACTTCAGTACCGTTATCAAGGGCAGATATGTTGTCTTCGTCAATCTTTATCTGAACTTTCATCTTATCATAATTGGTTACCTCGGCAGCAGTATCGCTTGTTGAGGCTGAATCACCTACATTAATGTTGAGAACTGTTATTACACCATCAATCGGGGCTGTAATCTTATAATCCTCAAGCTGGTCATAGAGAGCCTCGAGTTCAACCGTGGCAGTCGTTGTGTTGGATGTGGCCTGGGTCTTTTCAAGTGAATCTGCATAATCCTGAAGTGTTTCATTAGCTGATTTTACGGCAACCTCGTAGCTTGCCTGGGCCTGCTGGTATGCGGTGTATTTCTGCTGCATATTCTCGTAGTCGGAGTTGAGACTCACGTTGCTTGTGTAATATGACATAAGCAGGTCATTAATGGCGTTGTCATAATTAGTCTGTGCATTGTCAATTGCTTTTTGTAAGGAATCACTTTTTTCTTCGGCTGAATCGAGCTCTTTCTGCGCACTTGCAGCCTCAGCGGAGTCTTCGCCATAGATGCTTTCGGCATTGGAAACACCCTTGTCATAGCCGCGTATCTTGGCTTCGTTGTCATCATAATCCTGTTTGGCGTCATCAAGAGCCTGCTTTGCGGATGCAACCTTCTGGTTGGAACTGATTACTGATGAATCCATATTGTTTTCAAGCTCCATTTTGTTACGCTCATAAGTTTCTTTAGCCTGCTCATAAGATGTGCGGGCATTCTCGACACTGTTTGCGGCAGACATAATCTGGCTGTTCTGGCCGTTTTCAAGGTCAGCCTTGTAATTGTCATATTTTTTCTGGCTGTCACGTATTGAATAGAAATTATTAAGCTCGGTATTGGAGAGTGCTGCTTCCTGTTTCTTTATGCTTCTCTGAATTTCGGAATCATCGAGAGTGGCAATGACGTCACCTTTTTTTACCTCGTCACCGATAGATACATTAACGGCTGTAACTGTCTTAGATACCTTCGGCTTTATTGTGGCATCACTGACAGCTTCAACGTTGCCGGAGAATGTAAGGTATGTTGCAACATTACGCACCTGAACGGTTTCTTCAGTGTACGTGTCGGTTGTCTTTTTGGTGCGGAAGACGGCAATCGCGGCTATCACTATAACAAGAAATATCGGGATGATAACCTTAAGGTGCTTGCGCAGAGACGCTGCAAGTTTTTGCAATCTGTGTTTCATTATGGAAAGGCTCCTTTCAAATATAAAAATATGCTTTATAATATTAATAAATAGTGAAATAAAATTGGAAAAATTATGAAAAATAAGTGTCTTTGTGAGATATTTTCCAGAGCAATAATGTATTACTTATAGAAAAGAGCAGCGAAAAAGCTGCAGAATGGAGGAAAATTTGAAACCAGACGAGATGATGGTGAACCGGCTGGCACCATCTGTGTACAGAATCGTCTATAATTATTTTGGCTGCAGGGAAGATGCTGAAGATATAATGCAGGATGTGATTATTAAAATACTCACCTCGGACAAAGAGTTTGAAAGCGAGGAGCATTTGAAAAGCTGGACTATACGCTGCACGGTCAATGAGTGCCACTCACTGTATCGCAATCCGTTCAGAAGGAAGCGCGTATATCCGGATGGGGACAACGCATGGAAGGATGATGCGTGGTGGGACAATGTAACAGGAAGGCAGGAGGATGTCTTTATATTAGAAGCTGAAGCAAATCGTGAGGCAGAGCTTGTCAGGGATGCACTTTCGAGGCTGCATCCAAGATACAGAATAGCGCTTTATCTTTATTATTATGAGGAGTACAGTGTGAGAGAAGTCGCCGGGATGCTTGGAAAAAGAGAATCAACAGTACAGACATGGCTTGCAAGGGGACGCAGGCAGATGGCTGATATAATTGAAAAGCAAGCTGTAATTATGAAAAAATGGGAAGATATGTACAGACACTATCAGAATGGATTAAAGCCGGATGATACAAAGGTAAAGAATGCTGTAGCGCAGGCACTTAGCAGGTCAGAGCATGGGCATGCCGGAACATTTACAAGAGTGCGTGTGCTTGCCGCAGCCGCAGTAGCTGTGTTATGCATATGTATGTCAGTCACGGTAATTGCCGGAATAGCGGAGAATATAATCAGAAAATCCAAATTTGACAGCTATACACAGATGCACAGCGTTGATAACCAGTATATCGGATATTAGGATAAAACTGTGGAAAGCAGTGATGTAAGGCTTAATATTGACCGGTACATGAGAATTGATAACGATGCGATTGTCGAGCTTACTCTTAAAAATATGAATGACAGACCGGGAGAAAAGTATAATTACAGGGCGGAGTTCGCAACAGTCGGTGAAGATGTAAGCTTCAGCTATATGGCTAATGGAATGCCGTCCAACGAATCAGTGGTAATATCTGTCGGCAAGGACTATGATGTGCAGAATAACAGTACGCATATAGTATATCTTATTAAGAATGTACCTGATATGCTCGCAGTAGGGCCAAGCAGCAATGATACAGAGTGGCGGCAGAAAAGAGCCCGGTATACGTTGGATAATATTATTCGTAAGGAAGAGAAAAATAAGAATGCTGGTGAGACGGCAAAGCTGGTTGAGGAAATTGGGTACTTTATTCTGCTTAACGTGAAGGACGCACCTGTATATAACAGCGATACTCAGGGAATAATTATAGATATGGATGAAGATGATATAGCGCAGGCAAGACTTAATTATCCGTCAGAACTTGATAATGATGAAGTTGAAATGAAGGTGTCACCGGTAACATTTACAATTACTGACTTTGGAATTGAGGCAAGGTTTGAAATAAGAAATGTAAGTGATTATGTATGGCAGCCGGCAATGATCAGCCTTGTATACAATGACGGAAGTGTTAAGAGGATTGCACCGGGAAGAACAAGATATGAGGATATTCCGGTAAAGGAACGTCAGAACGGCAATGATATTACGATAGTCACTTATTCATCATCATACTATGAAAGAAAGAATAAGGAGGACGGGACTGCACAGCAATACAGCGAGCATTACAGTGACAGTGATTTTTATGACGGATACAGTAACATATACTGGCATCTGGATGAGGTCAGAGATACATCATCCGTAAAGACGGTCATTGTCGACGGGGTGAGCTTTGAAGTTAACAAATAAGAAAATCTGACTTGGAAAATGCTTAACCATGCAGTATAATAATCTGATATGAGATTATGAACCTAAGGAGCATGGATGAGCAAGGTTATTATAGTTGGCGGCGGCGCTGCGGGAATGATGGCGGCTATTACCGATGCGAGGAACGGCAACAGCGTATTGCTGCTGGAAAAGAATGAAAAGTTAGGCAAAAAGATATATATAACAGGCAAGGGAAGATGCAATCTTACCAATGCGGGAGATAATGAAGACCTGATGAACAGCATTGTTACGAACCGGAAGTTTATGTATGGTGCGTTCAGCAGATTCAGCAATTATGACTGCATGGGATTCTTTGATGAACTTGGTCTTAAGTTCAAGGTTGAACGCGGCAACAGGGTGTTCCCTGAATCGGACAAGGCAGCAGATGTAATAGACTGCCTGCGCCGGGAGTTAAGAAGACTTAATGTGTCAGTTGAATATGAAACGGAAGTTAAAAAAATAACAACACATGATACAAAGAATCCGGATTCTGATGGCAGTACAACACTTGTGACAGGAGTTGATGCCATAACGAGAGGGAAGAAGCGTCATTATGACTGTGATGAGCTTATTGTTGCAACCGGAGGATGCTCGTATCCGACAACCGGTTCAACGGGGGACGGTTACAGGTTTGCCGGGGAGCTTGGCGTCAGGGTTACGGATGTAGCCCCGGCGCTTGTTCCCGTTATAGCAAAAGAGGAGTGGGTTAAGGAACTTCAGGGGCTGAGCCTTAAGAATATTGCAATAACTGTCTATGACGGCGGCAAAGAGGTGTACAGTGATTTTGGAGAGATGATGTTTACGCATTTCGGAGTTACCGGACCTGTAATACTGAGTGCAAGCAGTTATATAGTAAAACGTCTGCGTAAGCATGAGCTTAAGCTTGTGATTGACCTGAAGCCGGCGCTTGATAGTGAACAGCTTGACGAGAGAATATGCCGTGATTTTGAAGAATTCAGGAATAAACAGTTCG
>CAMBEF010000133.1 GCA_945865495.1 uncultured Bacteroides sp.
CTTAATATTCTATTGCTTTAGTCTTGTTAGCACTCATTTATCTCGAGTGCTAAACCTTGAACATATATTATTCAATTTGCCCTTATAATGCAACTGTTTTTTACTCCCATGTTTTTTCTATTTTCTAACATTTGCTCTTATTATCTCTCATTATCTCTATTTTTCTCACTTTATCTCATTTTGATTATTTTATATTTTGTTAAGATTTTGATGACATTTCTCTTCCATAATAAAATATATACTGCTGTGCAAAGCCGCCATACTCTCCAAAATGCTCAGCAGCAAAGCGCTCTATTACCTTTTTTGGTGTCTCTCTGCCGTCAAAATACATCTGTTCCATCATTCTTTTTATCCACACGTCAACCGGAAATGCTGCGGTCTGTCCCAGCGAGAACAACGCAACACAGCTCGCTACCTTAGTACCTACACCTTTTATCTGCATCAGTTCTTCAAGACATTCCTCAATTCCATCTGTCCTGAGTCTCTGTTCATTAATACGGCCTTCCTTCACACTGCATACCGCATCCCACAGATACGGTGCCCTGAAGCCTGTTTTGCACTCTCTGAATGCTTCAACTCCTGCATTGCTGTAGAGCGTATCACAGTCAGGAAATGCATAATATTCCTGTCCGGCAATATCTCCGAGATATGTGCCGTAATTATGTGATATCTGTGCCACAATCTGTTTTATATGCGGTATCTGCTTATTCTGTGAAATTATAAATGACATCAGCATCTCAAAGAATTCCTGATTGAGTATCCTTACGCCTCCCATTGCATTAATGGCAGCTTCAAGCCTTGAATCATATCTGACAAGATATTCTTTGATGCTGCTGTAGTCTCTGTCCATATCAAAATACTTCCGCCATATATTCTCATATTGCTCTTTGTCCGTGTCATACAGCACAATCCCTGTATCTGTCTGCGCCACATGAAGGAGCCTGCCGTAAGCTGCAAGTGCGTAATCATGGTCATCAATCCTGTTAAAATGAAAGCACTGGCCGCACTCTAACGTCTGCGCTATGTCAAAATCACTGACTTCTGCAATCTCAAGATCCTTACCGTATTCTTTTATCTTCATCATGTCTCCGTTCCATGCACATATTGCACATAATTCATTAAGTATTTTCCAAAAATTTATAAATTGTACGCCTTTAATTTTATGGTAAAATAGAGTACAATATTCATTACGATATTATACATTATATTTATGATATTTTGAATATATAAATCCTGGAGGAATACACTATCATGAAAAAGGACACTGGTTTATTAATTGCAAAAGCTGCTGCCGTTGCCGCATCTGCATTTGCTGCAGGTGCACTTCTTCTTAAGTTCAAAAAAGACAACGATACGCTCACTGCATATGAGAATGAAGAGGATGATGATTTTGGTGACATCGATACATTAGACAACATTAACCCCGACACAACCACGCGTGAATACGTCGCAATAAATATAACAGGCAATTCTTCTAAAAATGTGTCCGAATCTGAAGACACAGACCGATAATATCTGAACGGAGATTATATGAACCGACATTTTGGCCGATATCTTGCGCAATGCTCTCTTATTCTGTGTATTGCAATGCTTTTTCAGGCTCTTACTGCCTGCGGTAATATATATGATATTGATACATTACTGTCAGGCTCCAAAGCCGCATCATCTGACAGCAGATATACACTCTATACAAGTCAGGATGACATAACAAGCCTGCTTTTGCAGACCATGTATGAGAATAAAGACTCATGCACGTTCAATGTACCCGACAGATCATACGTTGACGCCGATGCGTGGCTTAACTCACTTGCAGGACTCAACAAAATACATTGCGAATACATTACATATTCGGGTTTCTGCCAGGTTACCGCGCAGATTGAATACTGGGACAATTATCCGATAATATACGCTTACCGCTCCAATGATACATCAGCTCTTAATGAGCGGCAGGCTGCCATGTATGACAGATACTGCGATATACTCAGCTCCACTGTATCATCATCTAATCCTGATGTCATCAATGAACTTACCGTTCATGATTACATTGTTAATAATGTCCGGTATGTTCTTGACCGTAACTCTGACTCACCTGCATATGATGCACTTTTTAACGGAAGTGCTTCATGTTCAGGATATACAGAAGTATTTCAGACCCTGATGGACATGGCAGGAATCAGCTGCATCCCCGTCACAGGACAAGCCGGCGGTGATAACCATATATGGAATATGGTATGCTTAGACGGTCAGTGGTATCATGTCGATACTACATGGGATGACCCGGTTGGAGGAGACGGTACCGTAAGACATAATTACTTTAATATAACCGATGATGACATCCTGCTTGACCACACAATAGAATCCGAGCATCCGGCTGCCACAAGCACCGATTTGGCTTACTATAATATTCTTGGATATACTCTATTCTCATCACAGAGCGAACTCAATCATTATCTCGCTTCACAGGTTAAGTCACATGCTGCTTCATGTAATTTTATTACGCGTGGTTTCACTCCTGACATCCGCACGGGTGTCAAATGCGGCAAAAAGACCGTATCTTATCGTGTTCTGGCAACTGAACGCACAGGATATTCAACTTATACCGTTACATTTGAATATTAAAAATACCTGTTGTATGCTCTGTCCTGATGACAGAAGCGTACAGCAGGTATTTTATTGGATAATCACCTGTTACCTTATGTGGCTTTGTATAAAATTAACAATTATCTTACGCGTCTCATCCTGTGCCTCTGCGGTCTCAAACTTTCTCTCCGGATGCCACTGCAGTGCTAACAGCTTCATCTCTTCAGAGCCATACGCTTCTATCGTATGATTCTGCTCATCTACAGCAAGCACTTCAAAGCATGGTGCAAGCTCTCCTTCATATATTACATCCTGATGATAGTTATTAACCTGTATTATTCTGTCTTCCTTAACAAGTCTTACAGGATGGTCCACTCCTCTTGGTCTTTCAACCTTAAGCTTAGGATGGTAATGAAGCTTGCCGCCAAAGAGAACATTTATATACTGCATTCCACGGCATGTAGCAACTATCGGTATTCCATGCTTAATACAGTAACGTATAAGCTTTTCCTCGGTAATATCCCTGTGCGGCTGTATCTCATCATTATGAGGTCTGTCATAACAATCAGGCTGTAATGAACCTCCGCCGACAACAATAAGTAGGTCTATCTTATCATCGAAGAGCTTCTCGATATTTCTGTTATGATTGGAAACCGGCTTAGGTATAAAGCCCATAAGCTCATAAAAACGCATATATGCCGATTCAAGTATATCTGTCGGGTCACCGTATGCATTAACGCCTTCCCTCTGTGTTATGAGCGCATGCAGGTTATTGTACTGGATGCCCGGCTTAATCTCTCCGTTCTTACAGTCCAGTTCAAGATAATCCATCTTGGATACCGCATTATAAATCTTCTCGCCACAGCCTATTGCAGCAGGTATATCAAACTCCGCACATCTGATTGCCATGTGTGATGCCGCTCCGCCGTATTTGGTAATAAATCCCTTAATATTCTTGGTAAATATCCACTCATATCCGGGGTCTGCCTTGGTAAGGACTACTATCTTGCCTGTAATATCCGCATCCTTGTCATCCTCGAGCATCACAACCTCGCCCTCTATTCGCTTGGATGTAATAAAGTTAGGTCTTGCCTCATATACCGGAATAATGTCAAAGCTCAACGGCGATATAATTACCTCAGGAAGCAGAAGCGTTCTGTATTCACGGTACTGCTTACGTCTTGTATATGCAAGCTCAAGCCATTTTTCCTTAAGAGCCTCACTCTGTACATCCTTCCTGATTGCCCTTATATCTGCAACTGAAAGCCATGACAAGTCTTCAACCCTGACTTCGGCAATATTGCCTATCTTACGTATAAGTTCAAGCACAAGACTGAGCGACTTGGTAAACTCAAACTTAAAATATTCCCTCTGCTCTATTCCCTTAATAAGGAACTTCTTAAAATCCTTCTCAGGTATATCTATTCCATTATCATCAAGAGCTCTCTTAAGCGGTGCAAGGTCAATATCAAGGTACTTTGAATTCTTAGGTGTCTTATTCTTGGCAGATACCGGTCTGAAGTTCATGGCATCATATCTTTCTGAACGTATATCATAAGTATCACTTCTCAGATGCCCGTACTTGGCATAGAATTCCTCGCTGCTCATCTTATTATTGGAGAACTGTTCAAAGTCGTCATTGAATGCAGAAGAAACCGTAGATATTGACTTCATGAAGCCATCGGTCTCCTCATGTGAATAATATCCTGCCTCTGAGAGTGTTCTTATAAATGACCTCGCTATGAATGCAATTCTTGCCTGTCTTGCAAACTGCGGCGTACCATATGTCTCCAGTGTATCAAGAAGCTCAAGTATTCCCTTCGCAATCTCATATATCCCCGCATCAGAACGGCGCAGCTGCTCCATCTTATCACGGCACTTGTCAAGTACCGCAAGCGACTCCATATCCTCTTTTATAAGCCTGTCCTGATTGTTGACTGCATCTATCGTAATCTCCTTGACAGCATCTATCAGTGTACGGCGTTCTTCCTCAGTAAAGCCATACTCAAGCATCTTAAGGCTGTTCTTCTCAGTCATAAAATCATAGCTGCTATAGGCTATCTCAAACTCTATCTTGTCATGTGCCGACAAATCCTCTTCCAGCCTCTTCTGGTAGAAATCGACAAGCCTCATCGCAAGACCTTCTGAAACCGAAGCCGGTATAAGAGAATAAAAAGAATAATTAAGGTTAATATATGGCTTGTTGCCTACCTGATACATAAGATCCTGGTCGAGCTTTCTGTATCCCAGCTTATTAATTCCGCTGTTCCATGCATTATGTGTGATAATCTCACGATAAAGTGAATAATCAAGTGTCTTTGGATTAGTTCCTATTATCTCAGAAGGGTTCCAGAATGCCATGTCCGAGAGCTTCATGGTACGTCCCGTGATTATATCAACCTTACGTTCATACTGCTCTCTTACTTTCTTCTTAAGCAGGAAAAATGCATGGTCATCCTTAATATCCGTCTCATGGTAACCTGCTGCAAGCGGTCTTACCTGAAAAAGTATTATCTCATTATTACTGTCAATGGCAAACTCTATATCAAGCGGTATGCCTTCTATGATATTCTCTACTTCCCTGACTGCCTGTACAAGGCTCTTCCAGTGCGGAGGAAGCTTCTTAGGCATTATATCCTTGGCTATCCAGAGCATCTTACCGCCACGTCCGCTTGTTACGCTGTCTGTTGAACCCCTGTCATCATAATTCACAAGATAATAAGGTCTGTCTCCCTTAAGGTCTCTTGTAAAGATTACACCGCTTAAACACACATCAGTTGCCTGTCTTTGTATAAGTACCTGCTCACCGAGCACAGATTCCATATCTTCCTGATATGACGCGATTACCTGCTCTATGGAATCCTGTATCTCCTCCAGACTTGCCGAATCAACATCCAGAATACTCTTGTAATGTCCGGCGTTGGAATACTTAAGCGAATCCTCCTGTGTGGATGAACTTCTTACAACAATCCTGCTGCCCTCAAAGCGTTCCCTGATTTCCTGACATACACGCTCTTTATCCCGCCAGAAATCCTCAACTTTGAGAATATACATCTTCTCTATTCTTGCTTTTTTTATGAGATTCTTCATCGCATAAAGAGTGTTGGCCTTCGTAGAAATGATATTACCTGTAATTTTCTCCATATCTGCCTCATTTCCTGATATTATCTGTCAACATCGTCATAATTATTATAAACACATTTAACTATATCTGAATTATAAAAAAAATGTGCTTTCTTTGCAATAAACTTCCCCAAATAAATCAAAATAAATCATTAAATATTGTTATTTCAGTGCGTGTGGAATATAATCTGAGTATCTGACATGATATTATTAAGAAAGGAACATGCATTACAATGATACTGGCAATAGACATGGGTAATACATCTGCTGTTCTCGGATGTATTGACGATCAAAAGATATATTTTACAGAAGAATTATCCACAGATCTCTCCAAATCCCCGCTTGAATATGCAATGGGAATTAAGACAGTTCTTGAACTTTACAATATAGATTCTGATAATATAAGCGGTGCAATAATATCCTGCGTTGTACCTTCACTTCAGCAGGTGATAAGCAGGGCTGTCCAAAAAATAATAAATAAGACTCCGCTTATAGTCGGACCCGGGCTCAGAACAGGCCT
>CAMBEF010000134.1 GCA_945865495.1 uncultured Bacteroides sp.
CTCATAGATCAACGAAGACATAATATCCGCAATCTTAGGATTATCTTTTCTCAGCTCCTCAATATACTGCTTAACTTCATCAATCTTCTTCTGCCTTGCCTCAGGAGTTATATCAGCAGCAGCTTCATCCGGAGATACAATATTCTGGATGAGATTGATTATATATTCATAGTCAATCCGAGTATTGCTGTATGCCATAAGTTCATAATCCATGTCAACTTCAATATCATCATCTCTGCCCTCATGGTCATCCCTGCCCGCTTCTATCTCTGCTTTCACATTAAGATAGTGTGCTGCATAGTCCTCATATTCCTGCTCCGTAATTCCGTAATCCGCAAGCATGTCATCACTATAATCGGTAAATGACTTAAGCTGCGCAAACAGCCTGTCAAAATTCTGGAACATCTTAACAAAGACTTCTTTTTCCCTGTCAGACATTCCCGGAACTTCATCAGGAACTGCCGCCGCAACCCTGAGCGCAGCCAGAGCCTTACGGAATGCCGGTTCAACATTATCCCACTCCGCAGGCATGACGTCCCCGGTACCGCCTGCCGAATACAGCATCACAGCCTTATCAACGCATTCCTTGAACATGCGCGGTGCCTGAAATGTAACAATCTGTCCGTATGATTTATTCTTATCAAATATGCGGTTTGTTCTTGAAAATGCCTGTATAAGGTCATGTGACCCCATTGGCTGCCTGTCTATAAATATCGTTGACATGCACGGTGCATCAAACCCGGTCAGGAGCCTGTCCACTACAATGACCAGATCAAGCTGCTCTTTTCTGCTTTTGAATCTTGCATCTTTTCTTGCAAGCCTCTTATTCAGATTACTGTTATAGCTCTGTATCTGTGAAATGTCATATTTTGTACCAAACATTTCATTGTAATCGTCAAGAGACTGCTGCATCTTCTGTTGATTAACGTGAGAGCCTTCTTCATTCTCAGTTACTGAATATGTAATCGCAAATTTAGGAAAATCCGGAAGTACCTGCTTAATCTTATCGTCAATCTTAACAGATGTCTCACCATTTTTAACCTTTTTTATTAAATCGTAATATTTCTGTGCAAGCTGTATTGAACTTGTAGTAAGCATTCCCTCATACGTCATGCCCTTGCCATTCTGGAATCCAAGCTTATAATATGATTTGTTAAGAATCACATCTATTACCTTAAGCATGTGTGCTTCATTATCATATACATCCGTATCTGTTTCATCCACCATATTTTTAGGTCCATTATGCTCAACCTGAAAGCCGAGAACAGCTTTGTCACGGATTGCATTCTGAATTGTATATTTGTGAAGGCAGCCGCCGTAAAGCTCTTCTGTAGTACGCGGCAGGTCACCGAGCTGCGGATATGGATTCTCTGCAAATCTCGGTGTTCCTGTAAACCCATACCACATTGATCTTGCAAAAAATCTTTCAAGTTCTCTCTTGGTATTAGGCGTAACTGCTCTGTGACATTCGTCAACCACAAATGCAATCTTAAGATTCCTGATTCTGTTATAATCAGCCGTTCCTTCCTGAAGTCTGCGTGTTGTCAGAATCTGCAGCTTCTGTATTGTTGTTACAATCACCTGTCTGTCGGCTGATTTCAGCTTTTTCTTCAAATCATTAACATTATCCGTCTCATCAACATCAATCAGATCATTATTGGCATACGCCTGAAATGCCATTGAAGTCTGCGTATCAAGATCCTTTCTGTCTATAAGGAATATGGCTTTATCAATTGATGGAATATCCATAAGAAGATTCCTTGTTGCCTTATAAGATGTCAACGTCTTGCCTGAGCCTGTTGTATGCCATACGAAGCCCGACTCCCCTGTCTTGGATGCCTCACGTATTGATTCTATTGCATGAATCTGATATGGACGCAGGAGTATCAGCCGCTTTGCGTCTTCGTCAAGCACGGTATATCTTGCTATCATCTCATGCGCCTCCGGTATGCGAAGAACACACTTGGCAAACTCAAGATAATCAGATACTGCCTCGTTATTCCTGTCAAGCCATCCGCTTATAAACTTAGGATTAAGCTCTGTGTCACTCGCAGCAGAAAAATATCTCGTATCAACTCCATTACTTATGACAAACATCTGCACCGCAGAAAAAATGCCTGTAAATTTGCCTTCGCCTATATATTTCTTTATCTGCCAGAATGCATCCATATATGAATGCTGCCTGTTCTTTAATTCAATGTGAATCATTGGAAGCCCGTTAATCATAAGTGTTACATCGAATCTTCTGCCTCTCGCATCTTCATCATCTGATTGCAATGCGCTATACTGGTTAATAACTTCATACACGCTGCTTCCGCCTGCTATATGCTCATGATTCATAACCACCAGATGAAGCTTCTGCGTGTCACGCTGCACATGAACCATAACCTTGCCGTTCTCGCCGACAAGCCATTCCCCCGCCTTATAAAATGAGGAAAACTGCAATTGATTCTTCACCTGTTCAAATTCCGCATCAGAAAGCGGTTCACCATTAAGTCTGTCTTTATTATTCTGCTCTAGTATGTACCTGAAATTCTTCCATAAATCCTCCTCTGTCTTCAGGTCTTCCCTATACACCCACTGTGAATCTCCATATACAAGCTGGTCTATAAGCTTTCTTTCAATCACTGATTCTAATTCCGACATATTAATCTCCATTCCTGCGCTGTCTTTTGCGCATATCAAGTTTGTGCGTAAACACAAATCTTGCGTGTGAAAAATCTTATTTTTCACACCAATCTCCATTCCTCAGACCGTTGCTTCGTAACTCATATCCAAAAGCAGCTTTATTTTATCATCTGCCACACTTCCATCCAGCGCAGCTGTAATCCAGCTCGACTTACTCATGTGATATGCCGGATAGAATCCTTCTTCACCAAGTAAAGAACCAATCAAAGCCTGCTCACATTTGAAATTGACTATATCAAGGATTCCATCACCCTTCAGTCCAAGCCTTCCTTCCGGTACGCTCATAATAAGAGCAAACCACTTTCTATTACCGCTGTGCCGGAACACCTCATAATCCGGATATTTCACCCATGGATAATCCGGTCTGATGCTGTAATTATCCCAGATAAATTCTTTCAACTGCTCACGGTTCATTGCTGTCTTCTCCCAAAATATACATTGTAAAATTGTTGATTGCTTATGTAGATTATTTGTTGGATTGGCTTATGTTGGTGAAGGGTGATAAGGTTGTCGAGGTTGGAAAAATAATCTCCAATTTTTTCTTGCTCATCATGTGAAGTAGGGACTGCGAACTCTGTATTGGATACCAAGTTCCAGTCGGCTCTTGGCATTTTAGAACCTGCTGATTGGTTAGCAATATCATCAAATAGCTGTGTTTGGATAAGCCTATATACGAAATTTTTATCTGTATTTTGAGGCTTAAGAACCCACCAATCGCCTACTGCAACCCCTGAAAAATCAGGGTTTAACCAATTATGAAGATAAGGACGCAGTTTTCCATATAATACCTGTGAACCGTCAAAGACAATTCCTTTTTTACTACCTTCCTTTTGACGAATGTCTTTATTCAATCGGCCTTCTTCTGCAACTACATCTTCATACTCTATAAACGGATAATCATCCGATGATTCTTGGGACCGGGATTCTCTCATAGCAATATCCCCAAACTTACGCTGTTCCCAACCTGTAGCTGCAAATCATCCTGCGCACTAGTTTATATACAGCATTGTTATAGCATTATCTTAATCAATCAACAGTAATACCTTATATCGCCAAAAAAGTCTATCCACTTCTCTATTACTTCATCACTTCTTGCTTCAATTATTCTAACAATATTCCTTAATGCTGTTTTGGGTATGTTAGATAAATTATTATCCACAATGCATTTTCCTGCTGCTGTTATCCACACTTTCGTAGCATTCTTCTTGGGACTTCCCTCCGATATGTGAACATGTATCGGCTCTATAGGTTCACCTTCATTTGCCCAAAAATACACCCAATATGCACCAACTTTAAAAACCTGAGGCATTTTCAAATCCTCCCTCTTTTGAAAACTCCATTATAAGGTGCGCTGTTGATTTTATTATTTCCATAAACTTTTCAACTTCTTCGTCCGTATATCCATTGTTCTCTGTAATCTTATATGATGGTAAATAGCAAGTAAGATTATGAAAACCATCTTCTGCGTCAGGTGTTTCAATGTAAACTTTCACAGTTCCATCGGCATTCATATCCGAGTGAACTATCTCCGTTTCGTCATTTAACGTCATAAATGGATACATCATATTAAGTCACCTCCCCGTGTAAAATCTTTTTATTAATATTGTTAATCATTTTTATATTTTTGCTGAATTGGCTTATGTTGGTGAAGAGTGATGAGGTGGTCGAGAGTGTAAAAATAATCTCCTAATTTCTTTTGTTCTTCCAATGTTGGGAGCGTTATTTCTAAATCAGAAAGCAATTGTTTGTTTAGACCGCCTCTAGTACCATCTCCCGATGATATATTTCTTAACTCATCATACCTTGAATCTAAGTTCTGAAACGCATAATCAGGAGAGACACTCTCATCAAATTTTATAGCTGCAATAGATTGATTAGTAGTAAGGGGAATCCTTGCAATTGCGGCAGTTCCACGAGTTTTTCCTTGTCCAGCCAAAGCAATTAGTACTGAACCCTCTTCAATCCATTTTGCACTTGAATTATTCAAACCTTCTTCTGAAATCATATTATCCGTTTCAGTCACATACTTTTTATGAACTTCGCCAGATGATAACCATGGAATTTCTTTTGGTTTCCAATACGAAGGTTTTGATGTGCTTGGCGTTCCGCCCGCAGTAATTGTTGCAATATCTGAAACCTTACGCTGTTCCCAACCTATAGTTGCGAATCAACGTGCAAAATCATATATATGTAAGCTCTGTTATAGGATTATCTCTTTAAATCCAAATCAAAAATGATACTTCCATATTAATATTCCTATAACAATTCTCCATTTTTATATGATTCATATATATATGATGGATTTTCGTAATACACACTGCTGTTATAATCATCTATCTTTGGACTAATGAATGAGTTGTAGACATCAATCAGCGCGTCAATTGTATTTTCATCTTTATCTGTTGCAACCTTTTTTATAAGACGCTTATAAACTTTACCGATATCCCAATATGAAGGGATTGCATACATGCACTCGCTGACATTATCAAAATCCCCATCCTCTATGTTGGCTTCCTTAATAAAGTCATCACTTACCCTGTCTATATTGTCACAATGATACACGTCTGCCAGATTATAAATTCTGTCCAATCTGTCTCTGCCAAGCTTTGCAACTACATCTGAGCGAAGATTCTTCGTCTTTCTGGCTATATATTCAATCAGTGAACATGTATAAAATAAATCATTATCCGCTTTATCTTCCCTGCCGGCTCCTATCATCAAAGCACCTCACATCCTCTATATTTCAAACAATCCAATGCATGCTGCGTACAAAAAACTATCTGATGTGTTGGATATTTGAATTTTGCAAGTACCCAGAACTGCTCTCTCGTAATAACTCCATCTATGTAATCAGATACATAATTATATATCTGATCGTCTGCCATAGCTCCAATCACAATATCATAATCATGGCTTTTTCCACTTCGGCAAGCAACAATAAAGTCAAGCCATTCTTCCGTCATTCCATCAAATTCTTTGATATTCAGTTTCTCATTTAAAATAACATCATATATTGAAACAATTTTATCCGAATATCTACGAGCCCATCTCTCTGCCTGCTCTTTTATAATTGTGCAGTAAAATCCCGTTCCAAAATCCTTTGTATTGCACCCCATTCGTATCTCCGGATATTCCACTGCCTCATATCCGCCATGATAAACTGTCATCATTGCCATATAATCCAATTCCTCCACGCATACATGATACCGTATCTGAAATTCTCGTTACAAAATATTCTGAAATGTACTTTTACATCTTAAATCAGCTCTTATTCCATTAATTGCGAGCAACATATCTGCACAATATAATAACATATTGGTAATCTGCCATACTTTAATATAACTTGTCTGTCACTGGTGAAGAGTGATGAGGTGGTCGAGGTTATGAAAATATTCACCTATCTTTGTT
>CAMBEF010000135.1 GCA_945865495.1 uncultured Bacteroides sp.
TGTTCCCAATTCTTTTCGTAACTGTTGCATGTGGTGCCGTATCAGGTTTCCACAGCCTTGTATCATCAGGTACATCATCTAAGACAGTTGAGAATGAGAAGGATATGCTTAAGGTTGGCTATGGTGCCATGATACTTGAAAGTTTACTTGCAGTACTTGCTCTTTGTGTAGCAGGTGCAGCCGCAGCAGCAGATGGAACAGCCGCTACAGGTACTCCATTCCAGATATTCAGCCGTGGTGTAGCAGGTTTCTTTGAAATGTTTGGTGTTCCTGTACATTTCGCTACAGTATTTATGACAATGTGTGTATCTGCACTTGCACTTACATCTCTTGATGCTGTTGCACGTATCGGACGTATGAGCTTCCAGGAGCTCTTCAGCGTAGATGATATGGAGCATGCAGAAGGATGGAGAAAGCTCTTCTGCAATACATATTTCTCAACAATCGTAACACTTGTATTTGGATTTATCCTTACTAAGATTGGATATGCTAACATCTGGCCACTGTTTGGTTCAGCTAACCAGCTGTTAAGCGCACTTGTACTTCTTACACTTTGCGTATTCCTTAAGGTTACAGGACGCAGCAACAAGATGCTCTTCCCACCACTTATCATTATGCTTTGTGTAACATTTACAGCTCTTGTACAGAGACTTATCGCTATGGTTAAGGCTATCCAGAATGCAGCAGCTGTAACAATTCCTGCAGGTCAGGCAACATGGGGCGGCGTATTCATTGCTAACGGATTACAGCTTATAATCGCAATCCTGCTTATTGTTCTCGGTGTAATCATCGTAGTTAACTCTGTAAAGAGCTATGCTAATAGTGAGAAGAACTCAGAGAAGACAGCAGCATAATTTGGCAACACCTTATTGACAAAAAATACTCCACAAGTTATACTAAAACTAATGTGGCGCAAGCCGTTGCGTTAGGAATTTCCGTGAGGGAGTAGTTCGCGTGAGAACGTGATTTGTCAACAGACCCGGTTGTGTAGAATGCTTTGTATGATATATAACCTGGCAAATCTTAAAGAATGAGACTCATGTATATTTCACAGGATGCATAAGTGCATCTGTGCGGAATATGCATGGGTCTATTTTTTTAACTACATATTAATTAACCATACAAAAGGAGAGAGAATTATATGACAGACGTATTAATATCAGTCGGGTTGCTTGTAGTCGGATTTGTTTTGCTGATTAAAGGCGCTGATTTCTTTGTGGAGGGCAGTTCTTCCGTAGCTAAGATGTTAAAAGTTCCTTCTATTATAATAGGGCTTACGATAGTTGCTATGGGAACAAGTCTCCCGGAATGTGCTGTAAGTATTACAGCATCTCTTACCAATAATAATGCACTGGCAGTCAGCAATGCCGTTGGATCTAATATATTCAACCTTATGGTTGTATGTGGATTATGTGCTTTATTCAACCCTCTTATAGTGGATAAGAGTACACTTAAGAAAGAATTTCCGTTTTCAATGTTATGTGCAATACTTCTGCTTGTGCTCGGGTATATAGGAATGGTACTTGGAAGATGGGATGGAATCATACTTCTCGTCCTGTTTGTCGGATTCATAGTATGGATGGTGCGCTCAGCGCTCAAGGCGAGAGCAGCAGCTTCTGACGAGGAATACGAGGTGCTTCCTGTATGGAAATGTATCGTATTTATAATAGGAGGAATAATCGCGATTAAATTCGGCGGTGACTTCGTTGTAAACGGCGCATCGACGATTGCAGCTAAGATGGGGCTCAGCCAGAATCTTATAGGTCTTACGATAGTTGCATGCGGAACAAGTCTTCCGGAGCTTGTAACATCAGTTGTTGCAGCTAAGAAGAATGAACTTGATATGGCACTTGGTAATGTTATAGGCTCTAATATATTTAATATTCTGTTTGTGCTTGGAATTGCAGCCTCAATAAGCCCTATCGGATTTATTATGGAAAATGTCATTGATATAGCAATACTTACAGTGTTCAGTCTTATTGTGTGGATATTTGCATGGACAAAGCAGAGACTTGATAAAAAGGAAGGTATTGCCATGCTTGTAATGTATGCTGCATACCTTGTATATATCTGCGTCAGATAGTTCTTTCCAATTATGTATATGTTTAGATTATCAGGAGGTATTTGTATTAATGTGCAAATACCTCTTTTAAATTGGGCAAATATAATGTATATTATACTTAACAGCAAAAGATACAGAAGGGGATATACACATGGAGAATTTTAATCTGAACATAAGTGAAGTTAGCATTAAAAAAGGCATGTATGATATATTGTCTGCAGATACTGATTTCTATGCATTCATGGGGGAACGCGCATATTATACATTTGACAGGCTGATATGCGATGAAGATATTGAGCTGTTTAATAAGAAGGTACGTGATAATGACCGGGAGCTTTTTGCAATAAGGCTTAAGGATGAAGCAGGCAAATGCATGTACTATCTTATGAGAACCTATTATAAGAGTGAGGATAAGAATGTTACGATAAAGCTTGCACAGGCTGAGAGGTTCGTTCAGGCAGGCCACAAGTGCAAGAAGGGGCTTGCAATAAGGGAACGTCTTCTTGAGTTATATAATGATGATTTCTTTGATTACGATGTCAGAACCGGCAGAGTTGTAATATATTCCACCGGACAGTATACCAATGAGCGCAAAGAATTCACACTTGAGGAGTTTGAGGAATATATCTGTAATAATTCTGATGAATCGTCAGTTAAGAGTGTTAACCGTTTCTTTGCGGCGCTGCGTAATGGCGAGAGGTATGCAGAACTTATTGCTTCAAGGAATTTTGTGAATGACACTTCGGGAATTAAGAGTGTAAATATACGTGCATGCGCAATATATAATAATTGTGTGTATGAGCGTATGGTTGGATATATACATGCCGGAACGGAAAAAGTACAGAGTGTGCGCAAGAAAGTTAATCTGGATCTGCTTACGGGACTTATAAGCAAGGCTGATATAACGAATGCGGCAATTGAGTATATTGACAGGCAGAAGCTTAAAGGAACATCTATTGCAATCGTTGATGTTGATTATTTTAAGAGAGTTAATGATACATTTGGACATAAGCGCGGTGATGATGTTTTAAGGAAAGTAGCAGACATTATCAAGGAAGAAGTGGGATCTAACGGTCTGGTAGGAAGAATTGGCGGAGATGAGTTCTTTATAATATTCTTTAAGGCATATGACCTTGAGAATGCAAGGGGAAGGCTGAGAAGTATTAAGAACAGGGTAATATCAACATTTCCGGCGGGAGTTGAGAATCAGCCCGCAATTACGCTCTCCATCGGATGTGCTGCATATCCTAAGGATGCGGTATGTTATGAAGATTTGTTTACACTTGCGGATTTTGCACTTTACAGGGCGAAGGCAAAGGGACGTAACCGTTATATAATATTTGATAGTGAAAAGCACGGAACTCTTGAAGAGATACGTAATATGAAGATGAATGTCAACAGAATTAACAGCCGCGGTGATATGTCCGTGGGAGATATTCTGTGCGACATCATGGATAAGGTATATGCCGGAGGATATCCTCTTGAGCAGCTGCTTGATGATATTGTTGTTAATTTTGGCATACAGAGGATTATGATATATTCTGCCGATGAGAATGGGGCTCATCATGTTGCGTGCATGGCAGGTGAGAAGAGACCGTCAGATGATATCATAGCCCAGACAGAACAGTATGTTGATGATGAAGAGTTTGGAAAGAGATATGAGGATGGCATGATGGTTATTGACAATATCTCTATACTCGACAACCATGACAGTAAGGCATACAATATGCTTAAGAAGCAGGAAGTGCTGTCATTCATACATGTTAAGACTCAGGATAAGAACGGCAAAGATGTTATTCTAAGCATTGAGTCGGTAAGCAAGCGTGTTACCTGGAATAAGTCATGGCTTCATTACTATAGGATAATGGGAAGGCTTATCAAGGAATATTCAATTTAGAATCTATGCGGCTGTAATTACAGGTCATATCGGAGAATTAGTCTCCGGTATGGCCTGTTTTATTTTTCCTTTAATATGATATAATTACGTTTATGGCAGAAGATACATTAAAATACTAATAATCTGCCATATGAGAGGTTACACAATGGGAATTATAGACAAATTTGGCAATATAATAGGCGATGAAGCTCTGAATGATCCGGAGAAAGCCCGCAGAATTCTGCTTGCGGGATATAGAATGCAGGCGATGAGACTTAAGCTTTTTCCTGACAGGAATCTTCCTTCGTCGGGACAGTATGTTGCAAAAGTAGTTATGAATAATATTATCCAGACGCTTGCAAAGCCGGAGAATGCAGCAATGGTAAGTATATTTGTGCCGGGAGAACTTCTGACGGCAGCAGGGCTTATGCCATATTCGGTAGAGGCGCTGTCATGCTTTATGGCAGGAACAAAATGTGAGCAGGCATTCTTAAGAAAGACGGAGGAAGAAGGATTCCCGGAGACAATGTGCTCGTATCACAGAGTTTTTCTTGGTGCGGCTCTGACCGGCCTGCTTCCAAAGCCAAAGTGCATGATATATACGAATCTTGCCTGTGACGGTAACATGATGACATTTCCGTATCTTAAGCAGAATTATGATATACCGGGATTCTATATAGATGTTCCTTATGAAAAAAATCAGGAGTCGGTTGAATATGTTGCATCGCAGCTGCGTGAGATGAGGAATTTCCTTGAGGATATAACGGGAAGAAAGATAACAGATGAGGCGGTTAAAATGGCTGTGGCAAACAGCAGGACTGCGGCGGATAATTATCAGCAGCAGCTGGAACTCAGAAGATATCATGACCCGGTATCTTCTATGACGAATGAGCTGTATGCAATATTTATGTGTCATCTTCTTGCAGGCTCAGATGAAACGTTGCAATATACGCGCATGCTTCTTGAAGATGTGAAAAATGCGCCGAGAGGTGATGGACTGCATATTATCTGGATGCACATAATGCCATTTCTTCAGGAGCCGGTAAGAGACATATTTAATTACAGTAAAAATATACATATCAGCGCATGTGATTTTGTCGCTGACGGATTCCGCAGAATGAATGCAAAAGACCCGTATGAGGCACTTGCAGAAAAGATGGTGTATTGTATCTACAATGGTAATGTAAGCCAGAGAATACAGATGGCAGAGGACATTGCAAAAACAACAGATGCAGATGGCGGTATACTGTTCGCACACTGGGGATGCAAGAATACGATAGGTGCTTCAGGCCTTATTAAAAATGCACTTGAAAAATCAGGCATTCCGACAATGATTCTTGACGGTGACGGCTGCAATCCGGCTAATACAAGTGATGGTCAGGTATCTACAAGACTTCAGGCCTTTATTGAGATGCTTGAAAAGGACAGGGAGGAGAAGAATTCATGATACATTACGTCTGTAAATATACGCCGACAGAGTTATTCGGAGGATTTGGAGAAGACTGCACAGTACTTGAGGAGATGCCGGAGAATTTTGAAAAATCAGATACAATTGCGCATGCCAACCTGTGTGGATTTGGAAAGTCTGTAATTCAGGCAGTTATGGAAGGAAAAGTTAATGAACTTGTGCTTGTGAACTGCTGTGATTCAATGCGCCGCGTGTATGACATTGTGGAGAGTACGGGAAGATGCAGCTTTCTCTACATGCTCGATCTCCCGCATGAGGATAATGACTGCGAAAAGATTAAGTTTGCCGGTGCAATCCGCCGCCTTAAAGCAGCTTATGAAAAATATTCGGGAAAAGCATTCAATAAAAAACTTTTTATTGATTCATTTGCAAAAACAGATTCAGGGGTTAATCCGTATATCGGAGTACTGGGAGTGCGTGTCAGCGGCATACTCGAGCAGATGATACGTGAAAATATACATATGGATGTAGAGAATCTTACGTGTACAGGCGGAAGAAGACTGGCAGTCATTCCGGAAGAGATGAATAATATTGATGAGGACGCGATGTTCCTTGCGTATGCAGATGCACTGCTTGGACAGATGCCGTGCTTCAGGATGAATAATAATACAAGGAGAAATCAGCTTTATCTAGACCCGAATCTTAGAGGGATTATCTATCATACGATT
>CAMBEF010000136.1 GCA_945865495.1 uncultured Bacteroides sp.
CTTCAATAGAACCGGTCATCTTGGCTGATATCTCATCAAGCCTTGTAAGGGCTTACTGAATCTGTCACGATGAATCCTTGGTCTCTGTGCTGAGTGTACGTATCTGCTCAGCTACAACGGCAAATCCGCGACCTGCTTCACCGGCACGGGCTGCTTCAATGGATGCATTAAGAGCAAGAAGATTAGTCTGGCTTGAGATGTTATCAATAGTGCCTGTCTCCTGCTTAACCTTTTCAAATTCAGATGTAAATTCGGTAAGTACAGTCTCAACTTCGTTAGAAAGCTTGGACATCGTATTGGCAGCGCTGACAAGACTCTCAAGGTCGGCCGAACTTGTTCTGGCATGTTCAATAGATTCGTTGGTAAGTGATACCATCTCATTAATCATAGATACAACATTCTCAACCTGAGAATTGATATCAGTTGTCATATCCATTGAAGATGATGTGCGGTCCTGCAGCTTTGCGTTGTTATCGGTAAGTTCATTCATTCCGAGAAGAACTATGTCAGAGCCATGTTTATTCTCAGTTGCAAGCTCACGTACTACAGTGATTCCATCCATAATTGTATTACTTGCAGTCTTAACCTTATCAACCGTTGTGATAACACGGCTTAAGTCAGCCTTGATGCTGTCTGTAAGAGCACCGTCTGATTCATTAAGGTGCTTTATTGACATTACATAGCAGATGTAACAGAGGACGATACATGATACCTGTAACTGATAATTCTTCATATCTGTGGCGGAGTTGAATCCAAGTATAAGACCTCTGTAGACAGCGCATCCGATTATGCACAATGTGTTGGCAATTCCGCAATGTACCATGAACTTACGGTTCTTATATAATACAAGGAGACTCGTAACAGGAAGAATATATGTAAATGCAATAGGTGATTCAGTAGTACACAGAACAAATGTATAAAAGATTCCGTATCCGATTACTATATCACGTCTGTAAATGTCGGTTGCTTTGCCTTTTACTTTAAGAATGACTTCTCCTGCAAAAAAAGGAATCCAGCAGAGAAGAACAAATATCAGGTAATAGTTGGAAGGATACAGTCCGCTGGCTGCATCGGAACCATAATTGGCTGTGAGCAGAAGTGCAAATACAAGCCATATTCTACGGGCTTTTATATTGGCTTTTGCTTTGAAAACATTCTCATCGTAGTTCATATGAATCAACTCCTCTTGTCTTAGTAATGACTAAAAAAATCTGTCATTGAATGTATAACTTCAAAACTCTCATCCATAAAAGGTTCAAATACGCTGAATGCATGAGTAAGCTTTTTGTTTTTTGGATAATTATCAAGTTTGTGCCTTATGCCGCCTTTTGTAAGTGCTTTCTCGTAATCAAGAGTGTACTTCTGGAGATAGTCATTATGACTTGTAACCATATAACATGGTGGGAGAGTCTTAATGATATCCTTATTCTCAGGATTAACATAAGGTGCGAATCTGTTCTTCTTATAACCGCGGCCATACAGATGGTTAGGAAGGAACAGACCAATCTTATCAAATCTGTTAGTGTAGAACATGCCGCTTATAAATCCTATTGCATTGAACTTAATTCCCGAAGGACGTACATGTGCGGCTCTTGCAATATCACGCGAACCGTTGACTGCAATTGCATATGTAAGAAGACAGGCGCCGCCGCTGTCTGCGGAAGCATATACATGCTTACTGTCTCCGTTATCGGATTCAATTCTTGCACTGATATAGTCAAATGCACGTTCAACGTCATCAATCTGATTAAAGAAATTGCAGTCAGGAATAAGGCGGTATTCGATACTGTACACCATGTATCCTGACGCGGCAATATTGGCACAGAAACATCTGTTGAATTCCTTGCTGCCAAGCAGCAGCCCGCCTCCATGAATATTAATCATGACAGGAAGCACATCGTTATCTCTTCCGACCGGGCGGTATATGTCAAGCCTGTGAGCACTGATGCCATCATTAACATACGGAATATCTGTCTTGAGCGTTATTCCGTCAGGAATTGTGAGATTCTTGTCACGTTCAATGCATGACTTGGCAAAATCCTCACGCTGTTTGTAAAACATTTTTGTAATAAACTGGCTCATTATAGACCTCTTTTTATAAGTATAAATATGAAACGGTCAAAAATAGTACACTTGTCCCATATAGTCTAATTTTAGAATATTTTGTCGACGTTTTCAAGCTATATATCTTTTTTTTAACAATATTATGATGCCCGGGTCAAAAGGTCAGACCAGACACACATGAGCATAAAAAATCCGGTACGTAAGACATAGCGTAATACGCACCGGATTATGATTATCAGATTGTATTTATATTGCAGATTACAGATAATTCTCCATTGGATATGTCGGGAATGCAATCTCTTCAAGCTGATCCATTGTAACAAGTCCGGCAGGTGCACGCAAAACAGCCGGAATTCTGTTAACTATGGTTGCACAGGTGTGTTCAACTGTTGCAGGCTTCACAACATGGAACTCTGTGTCCGGCTCGCCTGTAATCTTCCAGTCGCACATATCACCGTCATCAGGACCATAGACTTTGCCGATACATTGTGTCTCAATAACAGGTCCCTGGAAAGTCTCAGTTGTGACTACTGCAGCCATTCCGATACAGTTACCCTTAGGAATAGTCGCATTCATAGTTGATGAATAGAGATCTGTATCGTGGAAATAAGGAACGCATTTCTGTGTCTGGCTCTTTATTGTCCAGCCCATCTTGGAAGCAAGTGCTTCGTTAGAGTTCCATACATATGAAGGCTCAATCTCTTCAGGGTGTGCAATCTGCTTCTCAAATTCCTCGGGAGTAAGTCCTACGCCGTGCGCCTTGGCAAGTGCAAGACCATAATCCTCAACATTGTAGCTTACTGCACCTTCAATCTTATCAATTCTGTGACATCCTCCGGCAACCATTCCGACCATATTAACCCAGAAGATATCTTCCATGCCGCTTCCTACGAATGTACAGCCATTCTCCTTGGCGGTAACATCAAGTATGTTGGCATGCACGGGATCTGTTGTCCAGCAGTAAGTTGCTTCCTCACATGTTGTAATAACGCTTATTCCACGGATTAAGCACTTCATATAATGAGGGAAACAGTCACTTACAAGACTGAAAAGTGTAACAACGGCAATATCGGGATCTGTGTTATCAAGAACTTCATCAGCGTTATCACTGATAAGTATGCCGGTCTTAACACCAAGTCCTGCATAATCGCCGATATCCATGCCTACGATTGCAGGATTACAGTCGATTGCGCCGACAATCTGGCATCCTGTCTCGTAGAGATATCTTAATGTGTACTTACTCATCTTTCCGCATCCGTACTGAACTACTTTGATTTTCTCCATAACAATTCTCCTTTCAATATGATTGTTAAATATTTATCATGTTAGTTGTAGTATAGAGTCTTATGTTAGTGAAGAGTCAACACATTTTTGAAAAAATGTAAAAATATTTACCGGCTGATTCTGACAGGAACCTGAAGACGCAGATACATGGAGCGTTTCCGGCTGTCAAATATATTCATCTCGATAATCTCTTCGCATATATAATCACCGCATATCTCAAAGTTATTCCTGTGGCAGAATTCCAGCAGCTTTGCGGCACTGGCACGCTCATCGTCAAAGTCTTCGGTATATATGCAGGCATACATGCCGCTGTCGAGTTCGCGCACACCATCTGTTACAGGAAAGTTATCATCTGCGAATATAAATATCTCGTCGGAGAAGAAGTCCATATCTTCAAAATGTTTCTGTGGTATTACAGTCCCGGCATTGCAGTAATATATTGTGGGAATGCGGAATGCGCGGAGATTGTGCTTGAGCTTTTTAAGAATCAGCTCATAGGTATCGATGTTGTAATCGTAAAAATTAATATCAACGTGCATTGCATAAATTCGGCGTTTTTGGATGTATTCAAGCGTTATCGTGCCTGCGGGAGGAGACTTGCGGTAGCGTTCTATTCCTTCAATAGTCCGGTCTATAGCGGAAAGCTTAAGCTTCAGGTCATCCAGCTCAAGCTGTGTCTGTTCCTTCTTGCGCCTTAAGATATCCTCTATAAGTCCAAGGTCGCATTTGTCAAGAATCTCCTTAATCTCACGCAGTTCCATGCCAAGCTCTTTCATGTACTGGATCATGTCAAAGCGGGCATTCTGCTTTATGTCGTAATATCTGTAGTGCGATTCACTGTCTGTAAAGCATGGCGTGAGAAGTCCCATTGAATCATACAGCCTGAGAGTCGGTACGGTTGTCTGATTTATCTTAGCCATCTCGCCGATGCTGATATATCCGGGGTTTTTACTGCTCATGTGTGGTGGAATCTCCTTTTTATGCTATTTATCAACGGGTGACGTTGTACTGAATTAACAAATTGTGTTAAAAAACTATAATCCTGCATTAGAGTTTCTGAGGCAATTATAGCACAAATATTACAGCATTGATGTGCAATTTAATATGGAATCTGATACGCATATTTAATATGCGCGTTAATATATTTAATATGTGCGTTAATAATGTATGTAACCGGATTTTCGGGCAATAATACCATGGTAAATAAAATAAACACATGCATGTATGGCAGAAAGGAATCGGACATGGTATTACAGGAAAAGGAACGTACGGTTATTCAGGATCTTCAGACACAGGAGCAGTGCTGCATTGAGAAGTACGGAAAGTATGCAAAGCAGGCAAAGGATCCGGAACTGAAGGCACTGTTTCAGGAGCTTCAGGGCAAGGAACAGGAGCATTTTGATTCACTTACACATTTGCTTAACGGTAATGTGCCGGAGTGTGACTGCAATGATACAGCCGGAAGGGATTATCTTCCAAAGGCAACATATACGGCAGATGATAATTCTGAGGATAAGAAAAATGACGCATTTCTTGCAACTGACTGCATAGCAACGGAAAAGCTTGTGTCAGGCGAATATAATACGGAGGTATTTGCATTCGGACAGAGCGGCGTGCGTAAGCTTCTTGCAGACATACAGATTGAGGAGCAGAATCACGCAGAGATGCTTTACAAATATAAGACGGTCAACAAGATGTCATAATATAGTAATCAGCCATAAATCAGGCAGCAATAAACAGATTTTGCTTATTGCTGCCTCATTTTTTATGGCTGCAATTTAACAATGAACATAAAGGTAAAATGCCTATTGGGAAATGCCGGAAAAGCAATATAAAAAGTAAGCGTAATTTGTTGAGATTTCTATTGATTTGTGTACACATTTTTGCTATTAATTAATAAGTACGGTTTTGATAAAAAAATGTGTTTAGCGGGAGGCGGCAATGGCAGATAAATCGCAGAATATTATAGAGCTTAAGCATATAAGCAAGATATATGATGATAATGGATTTAAGGCGGTGGATGACTTTAATCTTGAGGTTAAGAGAGGAGAGTTTGTAACATTTCTCGGGCCGTCAGGATGCGGTAAGACGACAACACTCAGAATGATAGCAGGATTTGAACTTCCGTCAGACGGTGAGATTCTTCTGAACGGCGAGGATATATCGAAGCTTACTGCCAACAAAAGACCTATTAACACAGTTTTCCAGAGATACGCGCTGTTTCCTCATATGAATATATATGACAATATCGCATTCGGACTTAAGCTTAAGAAGCTGCCTAAGGACGAGATACGAAAGAAAGTAAGACATGTTCTTGAGATGGTAGACCTTGAGGGATTTGAGAACAGAAAGATATCGACACTTTCCGGCGGACAGCAGCAGCGAATTGCGATTGCAAGAGCACTTGTGAATGAGCCGGAGATTCTTATGCTTGATGAGCCTCTTGGTGCGCTTGACCTTAAGATGCGTCAGGAGATGCAGCTTGAGCTTAAGAATATGCATGACCAGCTTGGAATTACATTTATATATGTAACACATGACCAGGAAGAGGCACTTACGATGTCTGATAAGATTGTTGTAATGTCTGAGGGAAGAATACAGCAGGTAGGAACACCGGAAGATATATATAATGAGCCGCAGAATGCATTTGTTGCGGATTTTATC